>NZ_NSHJ01000100.1 GCF_002871095.1 Coxiella-like endosymbiont | reverse complement strand
ACATCAATAAAACCTCATTATTTAAAAATGAAAATTCATATTTATTCTAAAAAAAATCATAAATTATTGAATTTTTTGTTTTTTTAGTTAAGTTCAAGAATTTTTAAAGTCGTTCTACAATCATAAAAAACGACCTGAAGGATCATACTTAAAATTATTTTAGTAATGAGAAAATATTAGTATGACGTTAAATAAAAAAGCAATACAATCAAAATTAGTTGTTATATATTTTTTAAAAAAACAACTATTTGCTCAATATCTTCTTTAATATTTTCCAAAGATAAATTTGGAGTATACTAAGAGAATTAATATGCAATTTTATTATAGGGGTTAGCATCATCTATTTTTTATTTGTCTCATAATAAATTTTTTCTAAAGAAACTTAAGATTAAAATATTTTTTTAAGTTTATTTTACCAAATATTTTTTTAGGAGCTCATTCAGAAAAATCTACTATGCTTTATATACTATGCTCTATTTATTAGAAAAAATCTTTACTTAGGGGGATCA
This sequence comes from Coxiella-like endosymbiont, assembly GCF_002871095.1. GTDB lineage: Bacteria > Pseudomonadota > Gammaproteobacteria > Coxiellales > Coxiellaceae > Coxiella. Next base: position 11,217 of record NZ_NSHJ01000100.1, on the reverse strand, counting down.
TTTTCTGAAGTATTTTTTTGGGATTTTTTCGTACGACACCAACCTTCAATGATACACTGACGTTTGCGAGCTAGGGTTAGTTGATACGAAGGAGCGTTTTGGGTGATGGTAGAACCAGCTCCAATAGTAGCTTTTTCTCCTATAATGAGCGGTGCAACAAGAGAAGTATTCGCACCGATGAAAGCACCATCTTGAATTTTAGTTTCCCATTTATTAACTCCATCGTAATTACAAGTGATCGTCCCAGCACCAATATTGACATTTTTACCAATAGAAGCATTGCCGAGATAGGTTAAATGATTTGCTTTACTATTTGGCCCCAAAGTTGTTTTTTTTATTTCTACAAAATTTCCTACTTTAGCTCCTTTTTCTAAAATACTGTTAGACCGAATACGAGCAAATGGACCTACCCTACAATGTGCTGCAATGTTGGCACCTTCGATGATACTATTTGCCTGAATTTCTGTATCATTACCAATGATCACGTTTTTTAAAATAACGTTGGATCCAATTCTTACATGGGATCCCAATTGAATTTCTCCTTCTAACACTACATTAACGTCAATAAAAATATCGTGACCAACTTGAATCTTTTCACTTCGAATATCTATTCGGTTCGGATCAGCAATAGTCACCCCCCTCAAGGCTAATTTCTGGACCATTAAACGCTGATAATAACGCTCCAAATGAATTAATTCCCAACGATCATTCACACCTTGTACTTCTTCATAAAAAAAGGGTTTAACACTGTTTATCGGACAACCTGCAGCAACCGCTAAAGCAACCGTATCGGTGAGGTAGTATTCTTGTTCAGAATTGTTGTTAGTGAGTCGAGTTAACCAATTTTTTAAATTTTTCACCGAAGCAGTCAGAATACCACTATTAATTTCACATATTTTTTGTTGTTGATCATTCGCATCTCTATGCTCTACAATGTTAATGATCTTTCCAGATTTATCACGAATAATTCGTCCAAACCCAGAAGGATCTGGTAATTCAGAAACAACTAAGCCTAATCCATTAGAGGGTGTCTTTTGTAATAAATCCCTGAGGGTTTGAGAAGAAATAAGTGGAACATCCCCATACAACACAAGAATTTGATCGTCATCATCACAAAAGGGGATAGCTTTTAATAGAGCATGCCCTGTACCTAATGGTTTTTCTTGTTTGATCCAATGTACTCCTAAATAACTCAATTTTTCTTGAAGCTGTTTTCCTCCACTGCCATAAACTACATGAATTGTATCAGCATTTAAAGTTTGCGCTGTTTTTACTACTCGTTCTAAAAGAGAAATACCACCTAAGGAATGTAAGACCTTAGGAATATTTGAAAGCATTCGTTTTCCTTGACCTGCTGCTAAAATTACAACCATTAACCCCATAAAAAATCTCTCATAATACATCCTTCAATCTTTTGAATGTTTTCGAATCATCTGAATGGCACGCAACTGAGCAGCAATTTCTGCAAGTTCTATTAGTGCGCGTGAATATTCAATTCCTGCCTTTTGTTCCTGTAATCGAAGTTCTGCTGCTTCTTTAGAAGCAATAACAACAGCTTCATCTAAATCAACAGCACGTAACACCGTATCTGCCAAAATGGTCACTATTTCTGGTTGAACTTCTAACATTCCACCCGACATATAAAATATTTCTTTTTTGTTTTTTTCTAAAACAACAGTGATGTGTCCTGGCTTTAAAGACGTTAAAAGCTGAAGATGCCCTGGGTAAATACCAAGCTCACCCATACTACCCGTAACAATAACTTTCTCAACTGTACCTTTAAATATACTAGCCTCAGCTGAAACGATTTCTAATTGCATTGTTTTAGTCATAATTTTTAATTATCAATATCTTATAACTGTTTTATAAACATAGAATCTGAAAATTTTTTTTAAGAATAATCCTTAGACAAAACAGTGTTCTCCAAAATTTTATTATAAATAATTATAAGGACTTTGCTTTTTCCATTGCCTCTTCAATAGTCCCAACCATATAAAAGACCTGCTCAGGAAGTTCGTCATATTCTCCACTAATAATACCTTTGAACCCACGAATAGTATCCTGCAATGCAACATATTTACCCGGAGCTCCTGTAAATACCTCAGCAACAAAAAAAGGTTGAGATAAAAACCTCTGTATTTTACGTGCCCGACGGACAGAGAGTTTGTCTTCTTCAGAAAGCTCATCTATTCCTAAAATAGCTATAATATCTTTTAAGTCTTCATACCTTTGAAGTATTTCTTGAACACTACGAGCAGCTCGATAATGCTCTTCGCCAATGATCAATGGATCAAGTTGGCGACTCGTAGAAGCAAGAGGATCAATTGCAGGATAAATACCTCGCTCAGCTATCTGACGAGAAAGAACCACAGTAGCATCTAAGTGAGAAAAAATGGTGGCTGAAGAGGGATCTGTTAAATCATCGGCAGGTACATATACTGCTTGGATAGAGGTAATAGAACCAGTTTTAGTAGATGTGATTCGTTCTTGAAGTACCCCCATCTCTTCGGCTAAAGTAGGCTGGTAACCTACTGCGGAGGGCATCCGACCCAAAAGAGCTGAAACCTCTACACCAGCTAATGTGTAACGAAAAATATTATCGATAAATAACAAGACATCACGCCTTTCATCCCGGAAGGCTTCCGCCAAGGTAAGTCCTGTCAAACCAACACGAAGCCTATTTCCTGGAGGCTCGTTCATTTGCCCATATACTAAAGCTACTTTATCCAAGACTTTAGATTCTTTCATTTCTTGATAGAAATCATTTCCTTCACGAGTCCGTTCACCCACCCCAACAAAAACCGAATAACCACTGTGTTCAATAGCAATATTACGAATTAATTCCATCATATTTACGGTCTTACCAACCCCTGCACCACCAAAAAGCCCTACTTTACCCCCTTTAGCAAAGGGACATAGTAAATCAATTACTTTAATACCGGTTTCTAAGACTACGCTGCTTCCCGATTGTTCAATCAAAGAAGGCGCTGCACGATGGATGGGCAAATATTCTCTAGCATTAATAGGACCAGCTTCATCAATAGGGTCTCCGAGAACATTCATAATACGCCCCAACGTTTTTTCTCCAACTGGAACCTTAATCGGCTTTCCGGTATTTACAACAGTAATACCTCGTCTTAATCCTTCAGTAGTACCCATAGCAATAGTACGCACTATGCCATCTCCAAGTTGCTGTTGAACTTCCAGTATCAACTGATTATCATTAACTTGAAGAGCATCATAAATTTTAGGGACAGCCTTTCGTGGAAATTCTACATCAACGACAGCGCCGATAATTTCAGTAATAATACCAGTTATTGCCATTTACCTTACCTCATTTTTGCTGACTTTATTCTACTGCTGAAGCACCTGTGATAATCTCCGCAATTTCCTCGGTTATTCCAGACTGACGTACTTTATTATAAATAAGCTTTAACTCATCGATGAATTGCCTGGCATTTTCTGTCGCATTTTTCATAGCTACCCTACGTGCACTTTGTTCACAAGCGATATTTTCAATGACAGCTTGATACACCTGCGACTCAATATACCGAACTAATAACATCTCTAATAACTCTTTAGAGGCATCAGGCTCATAAATATAATCCCAGAAACCTTCTTTAACTTTTTTAGGATCACCTATCAAGGGGAGTAATTGGCGAATTACTGGTTTTTGAATCATAGTATTTACAAATTCATTGGTAGCTATATAAATGGCATCAATTTTTTTGTGATTAAACTTATCTAGGATCACTTGCACCAATTTAATAATATCTTGCACTGTGAATTCATCTTTTATATGATCTACCACATTTATAATATTACCTTTATAAGCTTTAAAAAAGCTTTTACCTTTTTTACCAATAACACATAAATCAATCCCAATATTTTTTTCATTCCATTGTTTCATTGCCATCATAGCGGTACGAAATAAATGAATATTTAACCCACCACACAAGCCTCGATTTGTACTTACTATGATATAACCTACCTTCTTCGTTACTTTACGCTGTTCCAAATAAGGATGAGCGTATTCAGAATGGCTTGCAGCTACATGGCTAATGACTTTTCGAATTTTATTGGCATATGGACGAGACAACGCCATACGATCCTGAGCTTTTCGCATTTTACTCGCTGCTACAAGCTCCATGGCCCGCGTAATTTTTTGTGTATTTTTAATACTAGCAATCTTTGTTCGTATTTCTCGTACTTTAGACATAATTTTATCATTAAATTAAAATTAAAAATTAATAAGCCTGTGTTTTTTTAAATTCCTTGATCACAGCTTTAATTTTTTTCATCACTCGCTCAGAATAATCTGGATTATCATTAATCTCATTTAATAAATCTTGATCGTAATCGTGAAGGAAACTGATTAAGGATTTTTCAAAATCTACTACTTTTTTTAACTCTACATCTTCTAAATAATTATTATTCACGACATACCATACAATAACCATTTCTGCGACACTTAATGGCTGGTATTGAGGTTGTTTCAGCACTTCCATTATTTTCTGTCCATGCTCTAATTGTTTTCGAGTCATTTCATCTAAATCAGATGAAAATTGAACAAAAGCTTCTAACTCACGATATTGCGCTAAAGCAATTCTTAAATCGCCAATTAATTTTTTAATAATTTTAGTTTGACCTGATCCACCTACTCGCGACACAGATAAACCAGCATTAATAGCAGGACGAATACCAGCATTAAATAAATTAACATCCAAATAAATTTGTCCATCTGTAATTGATATGACATTGGTCGGAATGAATGCCGAAACATCACCCGCTTGAGTTTCAACAATAGGTAATGCCGTAAGCGAACCGCTCTTACCTTTTATTTTTCCCTTGGTAAATTGTTCTACATACTGTTCATTAACATTGGCTCCTCTTTCCAATAATCGGGAATGTAAATAAAAGATATCGCCCGGATAAGCTTCACGTCCAGGTGGACGACGTAATAAAAGGGATATTTGACGGTAAGCCCAGGCCTGTTTAGTTAGATCATCATAAATAATCAACGCATCTTGACCACGATCTCTAAAGTATTCCCCCATAGAACATCCCGCATAGGGAGCTATATACTGTAAAGCAGCTGCTTCTGAAGCACTTGCATTCACAACAATAGTATATTCCATTGCTTTGTGTTCTACTAATTTACGCACCACAGCTGAAACAGAGGACTGCTTTTGCCCAATAGCAACGTAAATACATTTTACATTAGTATGCTTTTGATTAATGATCGTATCAATAGCAATAGCAGTTTTTCCTGTTTGACGATCACCGATAATTAATTCTCGTTGACCACGACCGATCGGAACCATTGCATCGATTGATTTAATTCCAGTTTGCAAAGGTGTATCTACAGATTTTCGAGTAATGACACCAGGTGCAACTTTTTCAATAGGGGAAGTAAGTGTAGTTTTAATAGAACCTTTGCCGTCTATAGGGTCGCCAACAGCATTCACTACTCGCCCTAACAAAGCTTCACCTACTGGAACTTCTAAAAGTTGTCCGGTACAGCGAGCCGTCATCCCTTCTTCTAAATGTTCATACGGCCCCATTACAATAACCCCAACTGAATCACGTTCAAGGTTAAATGCTAAACCAAACTTATTTTCTGGAAATTCAATTAATTCCCCGAACATAACATCACGTAGCCCATAAACTCGAACAATACCATCTTTAAGATTAACGATAGTACCCTCCGTACGCTCTTCAGTTTGAATACCAAACTTTTCAATACGCGATTTAATAATCGCGGTAATTTCGGCTGATCGTAATTTTCTTATCATAAAAGGTTACCCCTTTAACTTTTCTGCCAATCGGGTTAGCTTACATCTAATAGAACCATCCATGACCCAATTACCAGAACGAATAATAGCACCTCCTATCAAAGATTTATCAATTATAACTTTTAATTTTACTGCAGTATTAAATCGTTTTGCTAGATTCTGTTTCACTTGTTTCCGATGGTGATTGCTTAAAGAAAAAGCAGATATCATTTCAACCTCTGTTACAGATTGATAATCATTTAAAAGCTTAGAGTAGATCAAAGTGATATCGGGTAAAGCAATTAATATTTTTTCATTCATCAACAGTTGAACAAAATTCTCTAATCTTTTTTTAGGGATCTCAGTAGTTTCGGAAGCAATTTCAAAAAGTAGTTCTAGCAATAAATCTTTTACTTCTTCATAGGAAAGCTTGGGATGATTTATGATTGAAATTATTGATTTATTCTTAAGAATTTTTGAAAGTGTATTTAATACTATCCACCAAGAAGCTAATTGATCTGTCTCTTTAGCTACCGCAAAGAGCGCTTTGGCATAGGGTCTTGAAAGTGTTAAATATAAAGCCATCCTTAAATCTCACTAACCAATTCCTCAATCAAATGATCATTGCTAGCTTTATCCACCTCACCTTGTAAAATTTTTTTTGCGCCGGCTACAGCGATGTCAGATACCAGATTAAGCAATTCTGTTTTTGCTATATTATATTCCTGTTCAATATCATTTTTGGCTAACTGGAAGAGTTGTATACTTTCTTCACGAGCTTTATTTTTAGCATCTTCAATTATGTTATAAGCACGTTGATTAGCTTCTTTAATTATTTGAACCGCTTGTGCTTTTGCCTCCACTAATTTTGCATTCGCTTTAATTTCTGCTACTTCAAGCTCTCTATGAGCTTTTTCGGCAGCAGCTAATCCATCCATAATATTTTTACGACGAGTTTCTAAGGCCTTAATAATCGGCGGCCATATAAACTTCATCGTTAGTCCAACAAAAACTATGAAAACTAGCATTTGTATTATTAACGATGCATTAATATCCACTATAATTACCTCTTTTTTATACTTCACACTTTTTTATTCTTTGATCCATGGATCATAATACACTCAGTGTGATTTTATTGACCAGTAGTAGCTCTGCCTACAGCTTTTACTACGGCATTCAAAAATGGATTACGAGCAAAAATCAAAATTAAGCCCATGACCAGCGAAATAGCCGCAAATGCATCCACTAATCCTGCCATTAAAAACATCCGAATCATCAACATGGTTGATAACTCAGGTTGCCGAGCGACACCTTCTAAAAACTTTCCTCCAAGCATCCCAAAGCCAATGGCCGTTCCCATAGCTGCAAGTCCAATCAATAAGCCTGCCGCAATCGCTGAAAGCCCTTGAACACTTGCAATTAATTGAGCAATATTCATAAATTCAACTTCTCCTCTTTTACTATTAATGTGATTCTGATGCGAGACTGATATATACAACCGTCAGCATCATAAAAATAAATGCTTGAACTGTAATCACCAACAAGTGGAATACAGTCCAAACCATACCTAATGTAAACTGACTCCAGTAGGGTAACAACGCAATTAATATAAAAATTAATTCTCCTGCAAAAAGATTTCCAAAAAGTCGTAACGCCAAAGAAATTGGTTTAACTCCTTCATCAATCAAACGAAAAATTATATTAATAGGCATAAGATACCAGCCAAACGGTCGACTTAAAATTTCTTTCCCTAACCCAATAACGCCTTTTATTTTGAAGTTATAAAAAATTACCAAAATAAAAATGGTAATTGAGATAGCAAAAGTTAAAGTTGGATCTGCGGTAGGAACTGCTTTAAAATGCTTCACATCAGCAAAATCAAATAAGCGGGGTATTAGATCAATAGGAAGAAGATCCATAAAATTCATTAAAAACACCCAAATGAAAATAGTTAAAGCTAGCGGTGCTACTAAACTTCGATCACCATGAAAAGAATCTTTAACTGTGTTATCAACTGCTTCTACAGCCATTTCTACAAAATTTTGTCCTTTCCCAGGAATATTAGATGTTGCATGTCGTGAAATCAAATAAAATAGAGTAAGAAATAAGACACCAAGTATTATAGAAATAATAAGGGTATCCAAATTAAGTGTCCAAAAGCCGCCATCCGTAAATGTAAAATTATGTAGATTCAGCTTCCAATGGACCATATGATGCTGAACATATTCGAGTGATGTTAAGTTAACCTGTATACTCATTTCGATTTTATCTAAATTTTAATAACTAACGGTGCAAGGAAAAATCCAAATTTAGTGCCCACCAATCCCATAATAAACGGCACAATAGAGACTGGAATATATAAAATAATTATAATTACTAGTCCAGCACTCAGTGTTAATTTAATTACTTCCCCTAAATAAAAGTTCACTATGGTTTGTTTGACCTTTATAGGGCTTGAAGTATCAAATCTTGAAGTATCAAATAAACAGTAAGCAAAATAAAGATTTGGTAACAAATAAGCTATACCTCCTAGCAGCACAGAGAGACTTTCTATTTCTCCCTTTATCCACCATCCCAAGGCAATAAAAACTACGATCATCGCTTGCATTCCGGCTAAGCGGTAAGCCATTAGGAGAAATGATCCTGTTTCCTTATTTAGAGGAGACTGTTGACGTATACCACCTCTAACCATCGAACAATAGTTAGAATCTTTTCTGAGTTTATAGATTTTTTGTAGAGGTTTCAAGGTTAAACCCAAAGTTCTTGTTAGAAATACAATTCCAGAGCTGACATTAATATCATTTAGTAGATATCAATATCATTTATTGATACATAATCATTATTATCTTTTTAGTATTTTTCTTATTTCGTATCCTCGAAATATATCTATAATAAAGTACCAAAAAAATTATACAAAGTACAAGATTAAGAAGATAATAAAAACAACTTTAAAATATAAATAAAATAACTTTAGTGATACTCGTAGACAGACTCTTAATACCATATACCAGTAAAGCTCTATAAAAGTACTGCGATGATCCTAAGAAGATAGAAATATTTAGTACTTAATTAAACCAAATATGAGTACTTAAAGATAACATCATAAATGATGCTATCTTATATTTACTAGGTGTATCCCCCCCGACTGTCTTTAAGATTAAAAGAAAAAAGAAAAAATTAAAAAAGCTACTAATGAGTTCTTTTATCAGAAGTATAAGCTCTTCTAGATCGCACAAAGACCAGGATAAATAAAATTACAAATACTAAAATTGATAAATACAAATACTAAAATTTACAAATAAAAAAGCACTGTCAAATCTTAACAAGAGCTTTAGATGCTATTAGATATAGTTATATATCTCAAATATAGCGGCAATTAAAGCAATCGCAAAGAAAATTATAACTCAGGAAGCTTATAATTGTTGATAATTTCCTGAATAATCATCGCTGGTTTTTAAATGCAATGGATATACAGAATCGGGGCAAATAAATTTAAGGCTTTTGAAACAAGTCTTTTTAATTTAAGAATATTCACAATAAATAAAATCAATCCTTGAAAAGCTAAACAACTAAAGTACCACACTTATTCCTATCCATAGACTATTTAAAAAATTAAAAAGATGATTATAAAACTAATGACCAATAAAATTAATATCTTTCTAGGAAAGATGTATACAGGACAAACATGTTTCGCAAATATATTGCTCATTATTAAAGTAGCACTAGATTTATTATTAATAATAAACTAACGGTCTATCAAGGATAGTAGCTCACCGTATAAGTAAGTTAACATACCATTCTAAAAACTCAAAAAAAAATAAGGCTTTATTTTAAGGATCAATACTCCGCAATACTCTTTTCTTAGCAACTTAGTTACTAAGTACTAAGAAAATCAAATCATAGATTGAGGCCTTTAAAATCATCTATACATCTATACATGGAAAAGCTTTAGGGTCTTAAAACTAGACTCGATATTTTAAGAGAGCCTAAACTCAAAACTACCTAAACTCAATTATTTATGTAAAGCTCTATACCAAATATTGATTTCATATATATTTTACTGAAAAGACAGATATAGAGATATTTTAAGAGCCATTAATACATAACAATACGTCCAAATAATACGTGCAATTAAAAATTTGAAGATTTATATATAACTTGACATCAATGATGTCAAATGTTTTTTTTAAAATTATTTCAACTCCCCACACTATAACTTCTTTCTTAATAAAGACATTCAAATAAGAAGGTAATTAAGCGTCTCAATTTTTAAAGAAAAAATAAAAATATTTATATTTTTACAAATATCGTTCCCATACAACATTATAATTTCTGTTTATATCACATTATTAATCCAAAAAAATTAATTCTCTGTGGAATAAATATAAGAAGTGAAATAAGAAGTGAAATAAACAACAACTGAACAATCTCTAAATGTTATCTTAAAGCAAATCCCAACCCTTGAAATACGAAATAAATAATTTTAAGTGCCTAACCAAACATATCTTCTAAAGTATAACATTATACAATACCCTATTTAGCTAAATATACTAACTATATATCCTGATTTCTCCCAATATAACAAACCAAAGCCCACATAACATTAAGCAGAAAACAACTTAAGTTAAATGAGAGCAAAGTTATAAAAAATATAAATCAATAATACTATAAACATTATTATTCTAATGTTATTATTTAAGATTTTTCAAAATTTTATAATCATTTCCAAATTTTATAATCAATAAATAATATAACTCCCACTCTAAATATAGAGTAAAGAGTAAATTTAAAAATAGCCATACATAATTAGGTTATAACAATAACTATTCCCCCAGTGCAAAAATCTGATACATTTATTAATCCCTACTTTTTTGAGTTAAATAAGCAATCAAAAAATTAAAATCACTTGAAATAACTAGAGTTAACCTAATCATATCATCCCTAAGTAATACTTATTCGTTTTATTATTCATTGTTTTAAAAACATTAGATAAATTCTCTTAGAAAATTATGCTGTTATTAAATTAATTATTTATTTTACAATATATTTAGCAATATAATCAGAAGAAGTGTTTGATATTACAATTACATATCATCTTAGTCTGTTACTTGGAAAATAAAAAAATAAACAGATAGGAATTCTAGTTTTTGCTAATTAAAAAAGACTAGCACATAGGATTTCTTCATCTTAGTAATAGCAATAAAAGCAATGAAGATTATTAATTCAATATTCAAAAGCTATTTTAAAAGGATCTAATTTAATCAGGTAGATCCCATTATTTAACTAAACGTCGTTTTAGGAAAAATCAGTATAGATCGTTTTAGCTTTAGACATGATTAATGAGATGGATATTTAAATGACTTTTATAAAAATCCATGTAATTGATCGTTAGTGAATCTATTTTTTTATAAATATTTTTATGATTGGAATTATTAAAATTCCA
>NZ_NSHJ01000099.1 GCF_002871095.1 Coxiella-like endosymbiont | reverse complement strand
CTTTTTTGTATATGTGCTATAAGCTCCCCTACAAATTTTCTATTGACACTTACTTATCTTAACTTATATTGAGCTTATTATCCTAGTTTTTAACTAATTTATTATTATATTTTTTGAGTAATTATTGCTTTTTCTGTTTGGGTATTACTTTGGACTTGTAATAGTTGAGAGTCGCACCTTTAGTAATAAAGGTAGTGCGCTTATTTTATTGCTTCCAGAAAAATAACTTCAATATTTAAACTGTATGCCATCAACGCAGATAGATTGAGCACTCCTCTCTTAAAGCTATCTTACTTTTTTCAGTTATGCCACATTTTTTACGACATAAGGTAGTGGCATGAGAAAGATTTTAATGTTCTTCCTTTTAGGAAGAAACAGAAGATTATATTCCGAGTTCAAGAAAAAAATCGACTAGTCAACTTTAATTCTAAATAAGAGATAAGTTAATTATTTAAAGTATTAAAAAATTGATGGCAGTAAAATTTAACTTTGATTTTATTACACAATAGACAGGAGTCTATGATCTTAAAAGTAATCATAGAGATTTTTTTTGTAATTTTGATACGGCTTTTTTGAAGAAGTATTAAAATAAAAATTAATGTATTTATTCACTCTAATTAACTTGCCTAAACAAAATTATAATAATTATTATTTTATGTTTAAAATATCCTGAGTACCTTAATTCCTTAAGTTTATCAAAAAGGTAGAATAAAATTATTTGCTAAGTATATAAAGTATATACTTATCTACTATTGAGGTTAGTTGATCTAATCTCTCTACGAAAATAAATTGCTTTAGTTAAACCAAATAAACTAATCAAAAACCAAGCAATTTCTATGATGCCCGAAGCTAAATTCCAGGAAAAATATAAAGATATTAAAATAAATCCTGAACCTATAAAATTTAAAAGGGAATAACTAATACTGGTTTGATTAAGCTTATTCATTTGTAACAAACAATAAGCTAATAAAACCATCAAGACTCCACTAATGCCTATAATGTTGAAGGATTCAGATAAAAATTGAATTAGATATCTCATTTATCATAACATACATTCGACATTATAACCGGCATATTTCCGTATATTAATCACTCCAGTATTTAAAATAAGATACTGCCCTTTAATTCCTAAAAGGAATCCCGTAATGGTGGGTGTTTTTTCAAATGAAAGGGCTTTTATTTGATTCGGATATTCTAAAACAGGGTACTTTAATCGAGTGACTGAGATTGTTTTGAGTTTTTGTACATCTCCCTCTTTAAATTGATTAATTACTTTGACAAGAGAGAAGTTGGCTTTTTTTAGCACGGCATCTCGTGCAGAGATCAAATCCATTTCTTCAATATCATTTCTTAACATTCTCCGCCAATCCGTACGATCAGCAATGAAAGCTTTTAAATTAACTTCTATCATACCTGCTTGATAACGATTTTTCGTATGTAAAATAGGAATCCCTTGAATGGCGCCTTGATCAATCCAGCGTGTAAATACCTGCGTTTTTCGGGTAATACCTACTTTTAAACCTGAAGAATTTGCTATATAAACTACATGATTTTCATGACAATGAACGTGAGCCCAATCTCCAATAAAGCACCCTTCTTTTTCTATTCGACAACGTTCCGGATGAATAATACAAAGATCACACTCTTGTAGTCGCCTCAAACAAGGGAAACAAAATCCTTCCTGAAAACTTTGATTAGTTTTACGCCCGCATTGAATACAAAAAATTGATCCTGTATAGTTAAATGAAATAGATTTACCTAACCAATCATTCAATAAAATTTCACCATTGTCCTGAATTAAGTAATACTCAATAGGAGCTTTAAGAATACTTTTTAATTTTTTTAAATGAATATTAATTTTCATTTCTTTTAAAGAAAATATACTCTTCTACAGGCTTTCTGCCAATAAAATTTTCTTATATAATTTATAATTCGTTTGATGAGGTCTGGAGAGCAGGAGTGATACCAAATACAATCGAGATAAAACAATAAACTCTTAACACTACTACACTTCTAAAGAATTCAGTTTTGTTCAGTAAATTTCTATTGCATTCATTAAATTTCATTTAATTAATTGTCTTTTTTTCAATATTTTTATGACCCTAATTTTATATTCTCTGGAGAGAATTACAGTTTTCTTTGATTAGAAGATCAACATCATAAAAATATGATGACAAATTTATTTAACTTTAAAACTCTTACTTTAGATAGTAAGTTTTTATTCTCAAGCATTCTTATTACTTGTTGTTTCCTTGCTATTATACCAAAGGAAATTTTAATATAAAAATTTATTTTTAATTTTTGATACTTATAACTAAAATTAAGCATTTACTGAAGAGGAACTTGATTTTTAGCTGTAATTTTAAGATTTAATAACATTGTTTTATTGCCAAAAAGTAAAGAGTGATTTATATTTTATGATGTATTTATAGCTATTTAAAGGAATAGCTACAATTTCAATATCTTACTCCCTTAAATTAAATAAACTAAATGTTTTAGGATGTACTAAAACGGCTGCTTGATAATCTTCTTTTTCTAAAAGTCCCTAAAGCTTTTTCTTTACACTCTTCATGTACAATAAAACTCTCATTTCATAAAATGAGATCAACCCCTTTTTTTAGGGGGAGAATGTAATTTTAAAATATCGATTTGGGTATCTCCATAAAATCTTTTTATTTTTATTGTATTCCCTCCTGCTTGCACTACTACTGATCTGTTATAATAGATGATCACTTTATATAATATCTTTTACAATCAAGGTGTTTATCATAAAATCAGCAAAATTAATAACCATGAGAAGGGAAAGATTTAGGCAATAGGGAAGTTCCTACTTTTTTCATTATCATAGTAGGCATTAAAATAATTCGTTTTTCTAAGGTTTTCTAGAGTTAATATTTAGATACTTTTACCCATAAAACTGCACATCAGAAATAACTATCATAGCATCCTTAACCATGCCTCTTTATGATGCCTCTTCAAACTTGAGTCATAGAGGTGATGTGATGGGGCTCCCACTAAACCTACAACCGCAAGGAAGCATCTACAAAACTGGCTCTGTTATTATGTATTAACAGTTGAATTTTAACATACAGTGTAATCATGTATAACGTAACTACCACAATATTTTCCATTGTAAGTAAATCAATACTACCTATAAACTCAATAATACCTACAATATTTTGATTAAATTTCAAAATCAATGTTAATGAAGAGACTATTTATTTTTATGGAAGGTGAGTGATGTGTTTTCTATATCTCTCACTTACCGATTTACACTATAAATCTCACTAAAACCCTTCTCTATTAAAAATTAAACGCTTGATTAATTACTTCTCATTCCTTGATATAAATCAAGTAAACAAGTATATTTTTGGTTATTTAAAAATATTCTTTCAGTTTTGATATTTAATATCGAGAAAAATTAGCAATATGAAATTCTTGATAAGTTTTTTGATCACACACATCACTAATTACAATGTCTTTATTATTGATTCATTACTTAAGTTTGTATAGTGTTTTATCTACTTAACTGTTTAAGTTAAACAGTATAAATTATAGTAAGTTTTTACACACGCTCAATCTTTTCTGTCGCAAAAAGGTAATCTAGCCACAAATTGGATAAAATTTCCTGAGTCCGGTTCTGAGAAAGACGTTCTTCGATATTTTTAATATCCACCAATTCCATAGGCTGATATTGCCAAGAACAAGCATAAACAGCTTTTGTCCGCTTCCCTGTACTAGGATCAATTTGCCATTGCAGGCATTGAGCACATACCCCTTTCATCATGCATTGCATTGGCCCATAAACCGAAGTGACAAATTCTGTTTCAGGTTTAAAATATTCTTTTAATGGCCCCTCTCGACCTTTTTGAACTTGTCGAAGAAGATGAGTCGAACCTATTACGTACACACAATCTATCGTCTGAAGCGGAAGGTATGCTTTTTTGATTGCGTAGCGGCGCAAAATCGAAATCAGTTCTCCCTGAGTGGCTCTATCTTGGGATCGTCTCGGTTTTATTTTTACACCCTTTCGGGTTACCCACAAAATAACATCACTTACCGCCTCTAATTCTTCTTGGTAGGAAAGCTCATTAGCTGTTTCCATTAAAGCCACATAGAACACTCGATGTCCTGCTTTCCGTAATGTAGGCCCTAAAGAGCATAAATGTACAGCAGCCAGAGACCCCCCAATAATCATTATATTTTTTTGGCTTTCTGTGAAAATTTTGCTATAACAACCTGTTGGGCCCATAATGGAAATTGGCTGGCCCGGTTTCAAGGTTGCTACTAATCGAGAGCTTGCACCGCGCTCTAAAACCATAAAACTTACTACGTCTCGATCGAAATTTTGATTCACAGGAATCATTGCTAAGGCTTCTATTTGTAAACGTGTATCACCAACAAGGGGTGAGAAAGATTCAAAATTCTGCAATCGATAAAATTGGCCTGCTCGAAAGTTACGGGCTGCCATTAATGCTCTAATTCGGCATTCCACCATAGTAGGAGAATGTCGTTGAACCGCTATCACTTTCGCTTCAAAAAGGGTAGCCATCTGCTCACGAAATTTAGCATATTCAATTACGTTTCCATTAAACTGATGATATTCAAGTGATTTGATAATTTTTGGATAAGTGCGCTTAGCGGAGGCAATAGCTTTCACTACACTTCCATGGAAAACGGGATGTGTATCTCCTAAAAAACTTACTCGATGCTCGCCCTTTTCATAACTTGTAAAAGGCCCAAAATCCTTAATTTTACAATGACCTTCTTCAGTAACTTCTTTTAATTTATGATCTTTGAATTCAAATCGTTTGTAATTAAACCCTTCACGAGAGAAAATATCTTTATGCTCATAAGCATACGCAATATTAGGTTTAGATCCAGTAGCCACGAAAATAGATCTGGCAGGCAAAATTTTATCTTCATCTGTTACCCAAACTCCTTTTTTATCTATAACACGCTTTTGACATACTAAACTGATTACCCAACCTTGAGCATCTAATTTTATTGCTTTTGGTTCTAAACCCTCAGCGTAATAAATACCTTCTTCTAAGGCCTTTATTATTTCTTCGTGGTTACGTTTATAAGCAGGAGATTCTTCCATAGTTCGGCGATAAACTATGGTTACTCCACCCCATCCTCGGAGAAGCTTTACTAAATTAGGTGGTCGATCTTCTTCTTTTGCTTTCAGACGCTCTTCACCCACAACTCGCCCGTGATTCAGAAATTCATCTAAAATTTTTAATGAAAATTGATCAAAATGAGATCTTACAGCTTCTTCTCCAAAAAAATTACTGAGCTTGTCATATCGTTGAGTTATTTTTTCTACTTGAGCAATGTAATATGATTGAACTTCCGTGGCCGTATCAATGGCGGTTAATCCCCCTCCAATTACTACAGCGGGCAAACGCACTTGTAAATTAGCCAAGCTTGAAGATTTAGCGGCACCACTTAATTGAAGTGTCATTAAAAAATCGTTAGCTTGACGCATCCCAGGAGCTAAGCTATTTGGAATCTGTAATTCACGCGGTAAACCAGCCCCCACAGCTATTGCTAAATGATCGAAACCCAGACGCCATACATCTTCAACCAATAAAGTACCGCCGAAACGAACACTACCAAATAATTGAAAATAAGGACGCCTTAATAAGCTAATGTAAATTAGCTTTAAGAAATTTTTATCCCAACGTACAGTAATTCCATATTCGGAAACTCCACCAAAACCAGTTATTATCCGATTATCCAACCGCTGTTTTAGATCCACATAATTTCGAATAGGCTCAGTAATAAGATCAGAAGACAAGGGTTCAATCTTTAAACCATCGGTTCCCACAACGGCAAATCCTTCCATCAAAAGAAAATGTGCCAATGTAAAACCAGCAGGCCCCATCCCCATAATCAACACTTTTTTCCCATTATAAGCTTTAGGTAAGTATTGTTCTTGCCGTAAAGGATTCCAACGTGTAAGTAAATCATAGATCTCAACCCCCCAGGGTAATTCCAATACATCCATTAAAACTCGTGTTTCAGTCTGAGGAATATTAACAGGCTCCTGTTTTTGATAAATGCAAGATTTCATACAATCATTACAAACGCGATGCCCCGTAGCTGGGCACATAGGGTTATCAATCATCACAACAGCTAGAGCGGCTATTGCATAGCCCTGTTTTTTTAGAACATGCATTTCTGAAATTTTTTCATCTAAGGGGCATCCTGTTAAAATTTCACCTAAAGAATTAATTTTTAGCTTTTGATTTAAATTACTTTTTTTTAATGGAAATCCTTTGGAACAAAAATCCCCGTTAGTCTTGTGACAATAAATACAGTAATGAACATGGGCCATTGCTTCACGCCGTTCCATCCGCGGATCGGTTAGACTAAAGCCATCTCGATAACGACGTAATGCCACCGGTCCCTCTAAACGTCCTACTGAATCTTCAGGAAGAGTAACTGTTTGTACTAAATTTTCATAATTTAGATGTTGATGTAAATGAAAGCTTATCCATCCTTTTACTGCATTTTTTCCTTCTAATTGAGTTAAAGCGGCAACACACCAGGAAGTAAGTTTTTTAATAAATACTGCATTATCTTCAGGGGCTTCTAATAACTGCTGTCCCCATTGAGCAATAGCCAATTCTCGATCAGCTTTATTCAATCTATTTTTTTCTAATTGATCAGTGACCCATTGGTCTAATGATGCAAAATTTTCTATTAAATCTGCACTTTTAAGTAACCTACGTGCTTGACGTAAAATATAGAATTTTTTAAAAGCAAAAATGGTATTTTCTTTTAAAGTAGCCACACGCAAATAGTTAACTGACTGCTCAATTGAAAAAAAATCTGCAATAAAAGTTTCTAAAAAAGGCCCACAGGCAATGATTAACTCGCTAATCTCTTGAGATTTTAAGAGTTCTTTTTTTCGATACCGTAGAAGTTGTTCGCTTAAAAATTTATCTTTTGTTTTAAGAAAAATTAGAAAAGCAGCATCCAGATTTACAAGCCCATTTATTGTAAATAATTCCGGAAACTTGAATTCTTTCAGAAACGGCGGTAAATCACTCATAGAAAGTACATCTATTTCATTTTATAATCTAACTTTAACTCATTAGATACTACATGTTACCAAATGTTACTAAAGCATATGTTTAGAAAGAAAAATCATTATCAAAAAAGTTCAGGAGCGTATATTAGCGAAATTGATCAGCGTTTAGCCAACTTTAATCAAAACCACGCATGGTCAGCTACGCAGCTGGCTGAAATCACCAAACATAAACGAATTTTTCATTTACGAAATTCTCCCTGCTCCGCTATAAGAATAAAAACTTTATGGGATTTCGAGTAAAAATTACTATAAACCTTCCAGCAATTGCATTAACTCTCCGCTTTTGAAGAGTTCGTTAACGATATCACTTCCACCAAGAAACTCTCCATTAATATATAGTTGGGGGATAGTAGGCCAATTAGAAAAATCTTTAATTCCTTGACGAAGCTCAGATGATTGTAAAACGTCAAAGCTTTTAAAGTTAACTCCACACTGACGCAGTATATGAACCACACGTCCCGAGAAACCACATTGAGGAAAGTCAGGTGTTCCTTTCATATATAACACAATAGGGTTAGTTTTTACTTGTTGCTGAATTTCTTCTTTAATACTCATTATTGAACCTAATTTTAATGAACCTATTTAATAATTCGAAAGGTATATTTTTAAGAAAAGGGCATTAATATTCTATTTCATAGAATTCCTCATCACATCGTTTACGATGTGATGAGGAGCTTACGTTACTTTTAACTAATAAAAATAGCATATAAAATCATTACTTTAAAATACTTGCCCGATCTCCCCCGTAGTAAAATAACTTGTCTCTGAATCAATTAACCTCGCTTTAATTCAACTTTTGATATTATCTGCAGTTACCATAAAGCTCACTAAATTTTTTTAGTTAGAAATACAGCTTTTAATTTTAAAGAAACTGATAGGTTTTATTATAGCGTTCTTTACATTATAATTCTCTCTTTAAGAGGAAACTATAGTAATATGACTTTTATTGTAATTGATAATTGTATACGTTGCAAGTATACAGATTGTGTTCAAGTTTGTCCCGTAGATTGTTTTCACGAAGGTCCCAACATGTTGGTGATCGATCCTGACGAATGTATTGATTGTAATCTTTGCGTTCCAGAATGCCCTGTTGATGCTATTTTTGCTGAAGATGATTTACCTCAAGAAAAGCTATCTTTTCTAAAACTCAATGCAGAACTTGCCAAGCAATGGCCTATTATTACTGCTAAAAAAGAACCTCCAGAAGATGCTGATTCTTGGGTTGATACCCCTGAAAAGCTTCAATATTTAGAGCGTGAATGGTCGGAATAAAAAATAAAGCACAGTTTTCTCTCACTACTAAAGAAAACTTTATTAAGGAGACTACCTAAGGAGAATACCTTTGAAAAATACTACTTATTTTATTTGTGCTCACTCATTTCAAGTGAGCTCTTACTTATAAAGAGTATTTAGCCTCTATCTAGCCCGGTAGGTTAGTAAATTACCAT
Source organism: Coxiella-like endosymbiont (assembly GCF_002871095.1). Classification (GTDB taxonomy): domain Bacteria; phylum Pseudomonadota; class Gammaproteobacteria; order Coxiellales; family Coxiellaceae; genus Coxiella. The sequence goes on along the minus strand of NZ_NSHJ01000099.1, from coordinate 3,494 downwards.
TAGGGATCATGATTTTAATTAATAGAAATTGGGACCCATTGTTGATGGGTAAAATGTATTATACTTTTCATCCACTTTACATTGTGGTTTAGTTTTTACAAGGAAGTTTTGTAATGGATTAATAATAGATTATTAATTGACTTAACTAATACAAGAGTTAACTAATGAAAGAATAAACTATTTTAAAGACTAATTAACTGCCTATTTTGGAGACTAATTGTCAACAACCTTTATTACCAGAAAGTACTAAACCTATACATAACACTAATAGAACAGCAGAAACTTACTATTTTCAGAACTCATGGAAATATATTTGTATCTTAACAGAACTGTGGCTAAAACAATTTTTTTCTTATTTTCAAGGTTTTGTTTTCCTAAAATTAGACAAAAATCATTACCATTAAGAAATTTATCAAAAATCTTATCTGTTAATTATAGCGCTAATAAAGCGATTTTAAGTAGTCAGTTAAAAAAATTAATATACGATTTCTAGTAGCATTTAAGATATTTTATCTATTCTCCTATTGAGAAATAAAATTGTGGAATGCGCATCAAGGAGCTTTTAAAGTCATTAGTAAAACAATAAGAATAAAAAATAGATAAGCAGTGTCTTAAAAGAAAAACCCGTAACCAGGTTTGATCTCTTAGATAGCTTAATCTTTATGTAATCCTTTAAAGATACCAGCTACTTCAACACCAAGAGAAATAGAAAAAATAAAACAAAGAAAATCATCAAAGGGAAAGCAATAAAAACTGATACTAAAAATATTAAAAAGAGGTTTATGCACAAAAAAATAATGCAATAAAATTACTTAGGTTACTTAGGAAGTAACCAATAAATAATCAATAAGAACTAATAAAATAACAATTTTGGATAAACTAATAATAATTTAAAGTAGATATTCTGCATGCTTGCATGAATTTTATTGGTATTCTATTAAACATTTCATTGGATTCATACAAAGCAACCCCCCACCGATAAATTTCTAATAAAATGATAATAAAAAATAGAATCAAATTAATTAACGGTAGGAAGATATACTTCTTAAATGTGAATACAGATTTTAATAACAATAGCCCAGTAGAATTACAGAAAATATTTCTTTTTTAAATAACTCCGTAATATTTTAAAACTGGTTAATTAGATAGTACAGGAAGCCCTTTTCTTAAGGCTATAATTTCTTAAGGCTATAAACTCATTGGTAACCTACTCTGAGGCAAAATCAGTTACTATATTGTTGTGTTGCTTCAGGTATTTTAAAGTTTTAGAATTATAAAGTTTGTATTATTTCCTTCGTATCTACAAAAATTGAATTACTTCGTTTAGAAGTCGTAATATTGATCGAAAAGCTTCCAACTTTCTAGGAATTGTATTTTCATAAACACTCTTCAAATGATTGGCTATCGACGATAAACAAATATCCAATCAAAAACTTAATTGGCTAATTTAATGGAGTTCCCACAGGTATTTTAAAATCTACTACAGTCTTATTAATTAAGACCATAGAAAATCTTCATCCGTTTTAAACATCGATTATCTTATAATAAAGGATCAGGAGCCTTTGTTGACTTTTTTAACTTTAATTAAAGGTAGTTTTTATTACTAGGTTAAAAAATGAATACCTAATAAAATTATTCTGAATTTTTTAACACTAAAATCAACCTTACTTAAAAAAAGACTAGATATGTTTGTTTCTAAAATGGCTTCTAATTTTAATTGAAACTTAATTGATTTAAAGAGATTCTATTTTAATCTTCAGTCTTTCAATACAACTTTAGTAATTAAATTTGCGGTATGAATTATGAATCCTCTTTTCTATTTCAGGTGATACATTGCTTTTTGAATTCATCAAAACATCCCAATTTCTTTTTGTAAAAAAATAAACTTTCCTAATAACTGTAACTAGTTTTTCGACAGATGAATATGTTTTAAAATTACCTGTATTCTCTAAAAAGCAGACTAGCAGTAATATTACTGCTCATCACACCCAAACCAATTACGTGAACTTGATTGTGTTCATAACGAATATTTTGTAGTTAGTAAAATTTCAATTTCTTTCTCAAAAAGAAAGTCAACACCATATTAATACTATTTACTCTCAGCATTAATTTAAAAATAGATTTAGCTTCTATGAAATAAACCTCTTAAATAATTAATAAATTTTATCTCATTATTCACGATAGCATAAAGAGCAAGATACAGTTCGATCACTTTCTTAGTTTAATTTTTATAAAATACTATTTTTGCGCCTAACCAGGGTTGTAACCAATTAACATTTAAAATAAAATGAAAGACTGTCCTATTCTCTAAAATAATCAGAAAATAGATTTTTATAAATTAAAATAACGACTTTGGCGCGATCACCTGATAGCGACTGCTAAAGCACTTCTATACCACCACCTAATAAAAAACCACTAATCATAGAAAATATTGTTATCAAAAAAGCTTCTAATTTATCTATTACCACAATTAAGCTTAGTGAATAAACTTAAAAGATTATGCTTCGTTTTAAAATCTACAAATTAGTTTAGATCAAAACCGGTAATACATTCTTTTGATTTCTGGATAATATAATAACTGGCTTTAGTTTTTTTATTTATAAGTAAATCAAAAATGTAATTAAATTCTCTAAAAAATTTTTGATTCATAGAATGATATAGAGGTATCATCGTAACTAATGATCAGTCAATAAATTTCTTCATCGTCTATTTTCATTCACTAATATTTATAAGTTTTTTAATTATCATTATTCTATCTTTAATAACATGATCTGCCTTTTACGTCCTTTCTACTACAAAGAAAAAAGCTGTAGTGCCCATTTAGCTTTTTTATTTTTTAACATTCTCTTATGCATAAAGCACTAAGCGCAAATTACTCTTCATGAGTTACCACCAAGTAACCAATGGTACTAGTAGCACCATCCATATTGAATGTTTTCATTCAAATATTCAACAGATTTTTCTAATTCTAAATACCTTTGACAAAACTCATCATTTTTATATGCCGTTATAAAAGTAAATACGATGCTTGAAAAGACTTTATTAATTTTGTAATAATTACTATCTTTGTAGGGTTAATGGATTACTTTATAATAAAAAGTTACTACAAAAATAGGGATAAATTTTATTACCTTAGCTTCTAGAGCAACTACCATCCCAATTGTATATCTTATTCGCGCTATAAAACAGGTAAATTATATTTTTTATAGATTTTTTACCCGTACTATAATAACTAGATTAACTCCATCAAAGTGACCTACGCATATTTCTATTAGTTACTTAGCTAACCAAATTTAGGATAAAAAGTAAGCTTTAAGTTTTTTAAATTTCACTAATTTTTTATTTTAGGAGTATTTTTAGTAGCATAGATAGGAATAATTTCGTTAAGATAATCTTTCTCTATGAACTGAAGCTAATCCATTAATAGCTTCACAAATAATCTCTGTTTATTTTTTCGTGTCTTATATTAAATTGATAAATAAAAATTGCCGCAG
>NZ_NSHJ01000098.1 GCF_002871095.1 Coxiella-like endosymbiont | reverse complement strand
ATAAGGAACCTTATATAATCCTAATTAGGGAAAAGTTCAATAAAATTTAGTCACTATGAAGGTTTACTTTCTGATCTCGAAAGTACAAAAAATGTTTGCTCTAAATATCTACTTTAATTATGGTTCATATTATTATCTCAAAAATAATAAATGCATTAATTTCAGCTAAAATCGTTCTAAAGATTTTGTGGCTTATTATGAATTGATAGCTAATAACGAATCACCTCACCCAAATTAATGAAAGAGCTTTTTAAAAGTTTAAAAGCAAGAATTAAATAACTTTCATAAAAAATACTTAAAAAAACAAATTACTCTTTTTAAGAGGGTAATCTTAGATTGCTATTTGTACAGATGCACCCCAGGATTTTTAGCTAAAAGATCATGTATCATTATGATGAATTAGCAGAGTAAATAAAGATAAACCATATCTTCATTAAATGTATTAATCGGTAATTTAACGCTACATAAGCAATAATAATCTCTATCTTGCTATCTTTCAAGATAAAAGAAACACTTTATAACTACTTAATTAAGGGATGGAAATTCTCATCTGTTTACAACAATTAGATTTTTAATAGTTCAATTCATGATGAAATTTGCTTACCTTAAAAAAACACTTAGTCCAGAGTAATATTTGTTATCTATTCAGAGATCTAATTTTAGTTTTATTTCGTCAGTTGTCCTAAGAAACTTAGGAAATTATTTGATAGTCTATTATATTAAATAAAATGATGTTTTTTTAAAACAGATTAATAAGGTTTATTTTTTATAAAATTTTTGGAGCGGGAAACGAGATTCGAACTCGCGACCCCAACCTTGGCAAGGTTGTACTCTACCAACTGAGCTATTCCCGCTTATTTAAGCTAATTTATAAATACATTAACAGTTACTACTACTTTTAAGGTTTAGTTTAAAAGTTAGTTTTCTCTCTTAAAGTCTCTTCTTTGTAGTGAGACAGAGCTATTATTAGCTTTTAGAACTTGTTGTCAAGTCTTGCCAAGCTATCTTTAAATAAATGACCATTGTCCATATGGTCAGAAGGGCCGCAACCCACAAAAAAAATACCCCGCTTAAGATAATCCACAAGGACCTTCCAGGTACATACCAAATCAATAAAATCAAAGCGATCATCTGCAGAGTAGTTTTAATCTTAGAAAGAAAACTAACAGTCATAGTGGTACGTTTACCTAATTCCGACATCCATTCCCGCAACGCGGAAATAATTATTTCTCGACAAATGATAATCGCTCCAGGAATTGCCAAATAAGCTACATAACATTCTCCCACCACCAGAACTAATACTGCTCCTACTAATAATTTGTCGGCTACAGGATCTAAAAATGCTCCTAAATCAGTTGTTTGTGATAAACTTCGAGCTACATAACCGTCTAGCCAATCTGTTAGTGCAGCAAATATAAAAATTATTGCAGCAACTGGGTGAGCCCATCTAAAAGGTAAGTAATAAAAAAGACCTAAAATAGGAATAGAGGAAAGTCTAGTCAAGGTCAGGAAAATTGCAATATTCATAGGAAAATTCTACGGTGATTACTTAAGAGGTCAAGTTAATTAGAAGAACTCTGTAAATAGTAATAAATAGATTTAGCTAATTTTTTACTAATACCTGGAACCTTGGTAATTTCTTCCACGCTTGCCTTTTGAAGTTCCTGTAATCCTCCAAAATATCCTAATAATTCACGACGACGTTTGGGTCCAATCCCTTTTACTTGCTGCAATTGAGATTCAACTCTACGTTTAGCTCGTTTAACCCGATGTGCTGTAATAGCAAATCGATGAGCTTCATCACGAATTTGTTGAATCAAATGAAAAGCTAAATTATCAGCAGGAAGACGGATTGCTTTTTCTTGACCCCAAATATATATTTTTTCTAAACCAGATTTTCTAGCAGGGTCTTTAGTTATAGCAAGCAAAATTACCTCACTTATTTGTAATTCTTCCAATACTTCTGCTGTTAATCGCAATTGCCCCTTACCTCCATCGATCATCAAGAGGTCAGGTAAAAATACTTTTCTTTCTTTCGATCGTATATAACGTCGCACAAGGACTTCTCTTATGGCGCCATAATCATCTCCCGCTTGGAGATCGGAAATATTAAATCGTCGGTAATGACGTTTTATTGCTCCCTCTTTTCCAAAAACAACGCACGAACCAATAGTAGCCTCTCCAAGAGCATGACTGATATCAACACACTCAATACGGGAAATAGGGTTATGTAATTGTAAAACTTTCCGTAATGCTTCTAATTTAATTGAAAAAGTATTGATTTCCAGTAAATGTTGAGAAAGGGCTTGCCGCACATTACGAATAGCCATCTGACGCCACTGCTTATAAGGTGCGTGTTTTTGATTGGTAATTATCACTATTTTTCGCTGTAAACTTGCAGATAAAGCTTGTTGAATCCATAGGCGGTCAGGTAGGGGCTCATTAGTTACAATTTCTTCAGGAATGTCACCATTGCGAAGGGGGCTTAAATAATATTGGGGAATAAATTCTGATAGTACGGTCTGTAGGGTTATCCCCTTTGGCATATCAGGGAAAAAAGGTTTATGGTCAATAATACGACCTCTTCGAATGAATAAAATCGTAATCCCAATAGCTCCGTTAATTTGTGATACTGCAATTACGTCCACATTCTCTTTCTCACTCATAATGAACTGTTGTTTTTGAATCTGGCGTAATTCCCGAATTTGCTCTCGATAATGGAGAGCCTTTTCAAAATTTAATTCTTCAGAAGCTACTTCCATTTTATAATTTAATTTACTAATAATTTCATTATCTTTTCCTTCAAAAAATAAAATAGCGTCTTCTACTTGACGCCGATAACTTAGTTCATCAACATAACCCACACAAGGTGCTGTACACCGTTTAATTTGGTATTGTAAGCAAGGACGACGAGTTCGGTGTTTAAAAAAAGAATCACTACATTGGCGTAACTTAAATAATTTTTGAATTAATGCTAACTTTTCTCGCACCGAGCCTACTGTAGGGTAAGGCCCAAAATAACGACCTAAAACTTTTTTAGATCCACGGTAAAAATCTAGTCTAGGAAATTTCTGGTGGGTACCAAGATAAAGATAAGGATAAGATTTGTCATCCCGTAACAATACATTATAACGAGGTTGAAACTGTTTAATAAAACTTGCTTCTAATAAAAGTGCTTCATTTTCATTACGAGTGATGGTAATTTGGATGAGACAAACTTGTGCCATCATTGCTTGAGTTTTACTATCAAGATGGTGATAAAAATAACTACTTATTCGCTTTTGTAAATTACGTGCTTTACCTACATAAAGGGTTTCCCCTTGAGAGTTTTTTATTTGGTACACGCCTGGCTCTGTTGGAAGAGTAGCCAGATAAGTTTTAGGATCAGAAATAATCATAATCGTTCAATAACTGACGGAGAGACAGGGATTCGAACCCTGGGAAGAGTTCCCTCCTCAACGGTTTTCAAGACCGCCGCATTCAACCACTCTGCCATCTCTCCAGTTAATAGATGATTTTTAAAGCTTTTTATCTGATAAGTAGCCCATACTTTTATAGACACTGTGATACCTTTTTCTGAATTATCTCTCATTTATATTGTATACGGCAATTCTTGCATAAGCACTACTAGCATCTCTCTCTAGATCTTTAAAAATCTTATTAAGAAAAAAATAAATAACATTTAATGATTTTTAATTAATGAAAAATGAAAAGCAAAAAGGATTAGAAAAAAGATTACTAATTATTTATTGTTTCTCTGTTTGATTAAGCCTATGGAGGGTAAGTCAACGGAAAGATTATTAATCGATTAGAAGTGTAATCATACAGATTAATTAAAAGGTATAAATATGTTGGTAGGTATAAATTACAACATTTTTAAATAGATTTTTTTACTATTTCTTTGGCATTTTCTGCCGTTAAAACTTCCTAGCTAATATATATGATCAGATTGGAAACTTGTAAGAGAACTTATTAACGAAGAGTTTGCTCCTTAATCTGTGAAGGTAGCACTCAAAGCTTTTATACTTACAACTTTCTTCAAAAAGCACACAGTTAGGTTAAGAAACCTATTATGTATGAGTGTACTAGATTTTTATCATCCTAAAAGATTCTGTACAAATTAATATACTAAATAATGGATTGCTGTTAATCGCTGTTTTGTGTGACTTTTTAGGAGCAAGACAACTTTATTCTTTAGGAAAGCTAATTTTTATAAAAACTACCCCCCCTCTTCTGATTACCTACTCTTAATTAGTGCTATTTTGGTTAACCGGAGAGAGTTATTATGATCATCATGGTATCTTTGTTCGTATTCACAACTTAGAATACAAGGCCTTTTAATAAAAATATCTTTAAGTAGGACGTTTTTCACTCAGGGTTAGTGTATCAAAATAGTACCTTCGTTCAAAAATAAGCTCGATTAGTTAAATAGCTAGAAATATTTTGTTATCCATTTTAAATATTTTTAGGACTTTTTCGATAAAACCAATGCTGTTAGTTTTTTCAGTACGTGCCTTAAAAAATTACTACTCTCATTTTATGAATGAATATCTCTAACTACTTAATTACCCCCTCCTTAGATAAAATTATTAAGCTAATTTTAAATAATCTATTTCCCCCATATAAGGTTTTAATACTTTTGGCATACAAATGCGACCATCCACTTGCTGGTAATTTTCCATAATAGCAATTAAAGTACGACCTACGGAAAGGCCTGAACCATTGAGAGTATGGAGCAATTCAAGTCTTTTTGTCTCAGGATTACGCCAGCGCGCTTTTATTCGACGAGCTTGAAAGGCTTCACAATTACTACAAGAAGAAATTTCTCGATAGCGTTGCTGAGTAGGTAACCAAACTTCTAAATCATAAGTCTTAGCTGCAGAAAATCCTAAATCACCGCTACATAATTCTACTACTCGATAAGGCAGATTTAATAATTGCAATACTTTTTCTGCTTGACCTGTTAATTCTTCTAAAGCTTTATAAGAACTTTCTGGCTTTACTAATTGAACAAGTTCCACTTTTTGAAATTGATGCTGACGAATCATTCCACGAACATCTTTTCCATAAGAACCTGCTTCACTTCGAAAACATGGTGTTTGGGCTACCCATTTTTTAGGGAGTTGGGTACTTTCAAAAACTTTATCTCGAGCTAAATTAACCAAAGGCACTTCTGCTGTTGGAATTAAAAAAAAGTCCCACTTTCCTGCTACCTTAAATTGATCTTCTCGAAACTTAGGTAATTGACCAGTACCATACAAGCACTCCTCATGAACTAAATAAGGAACGTACATTTCCTGATAGCCGTGATCTTCGATATGCAAATCTAACATAAATTGTGCTAGAGCGCGTTGCATTCGCGCTAATTCACCACGTAAAACAACAAAACGTGCACCTGATAATTTAGCTGCTGCTTCGAAATCTAATTGACCTTTTCCTAAAGAAATATGATCTTTAGGAGAAAAATTAAAATCAGGTATCTTACCCCATTTACGAATTTCTCGGTTATCATTTTCGCTCTGACCATCGGGAATAGAGTCATTAGGAAAATTAGGAAGTGATAGTTGAAAATCTAATAATTCTCTTTGAATAGTCTCGAGCAAAGACTCATGTCGGTTTAATTCTTTTCCCACCTTTGAAATATCAGTCATTAAAACTGGAATATCCTTGCCTTTTGATTTAGCCATTCCAATCATTTTTGATAATTGATTACGTTGAGTCTTAAGGGATTGAGTAATCGTTTGGTAAGCTTTTCGCTTCTTTTCAAGCTTTAAAAAAAAATTTTTATCGAATTCAAAGCCGCGGCGACGCAATTTTTGCACTACTTCATTTAAATTTTGGCGTAATAATTTAGGATCTAACACAATCTTTCCTTAAAAAAATAATTGCTTGACCTAACCAAAAGCTCATAGGATGGGGTTATCGTGCATGAGAATATCAAATAGAGATCGATATTAGCAAGAGCAGTACCGAAAGCATACGATTGAAATAAAGAGATAGTAGTAAAAAAAGCTAAAGAAAATAGTAAACCCTCACCAAGAAGCTTATAAAGATCCCCGCTGATTAAATATCTCTGATAAACCAAAGCGACCCTAACATATAATATCTTGAATTAAGATAACAATAAGAAAGAAACTAATTTAGATTGATAACTAGATTCCTCAGAAAAAATTTTTAGCTAAAATTTCATTAAACAGAGAGAAAACATAAAAACTATAATAAAAAATTTATAGATTGGTCAATTAATACAACAATTTTGCTCTCTGTATTTTTCATTGAAGTTTTTAAAATTTTTAAGCTTTTTAATTTTTAGCCTTCTATTTATTATTTTCCATTTTAATAGAACATAATATTGATGATCTTTTAACGATACTGAGGAATGAATTTACTCTCCGAGAAAAAACTTGTCAGGCTCACCGTAATTGTATTGATACTCTTTTCTATCAATACTTACTGTTTCCTTAAATTAAGTAAAACTTTCCACACTACACTATTTCTTTGCATCGTAAGACAGGGTATTAAAATCTTTATAAAACTACCTTTCTTTATAAGTTCATTAGTGCAATAAAAATTACAGATTGTCATAAAAAGCAACTTCTTACTCTGATGTTCCTACTCACTAATAAGTTTTTGAGGAATCAAGGCTTATTTGTAATGTGCGAGAATATGCTAAGGTTTCCAATATTTTTTATTTGCTATTTGTAAAATGTGTCTTCTAATATAAAAGGGGTCCGATCCATAGAGTCATTTATCTAACACATCTGAGATAACTAAGTAAAGCTCTATATTTATAGAGATAAAGGGACCCATGAGAAATTAATTGATGTAAGGTGAAAATTTGAGAGCATAAAAAGCTTCGTTTTGTTTATTAAAACAACGTTGTTGTAAACCTTTATTAAAAACTTTATCAAACAGACCGTTTTTTAAAGAACTATTTTTGTTTTCCTCACAATAAAAATAAGCCAAGATTTTTAAAATATTTAAAGATTGAGGAACATGGCCATCGGAAAATTATTCGCTACATTTACGTAACGAACAAAAAATTTCTACAATTTTCTGTTAAATCATCGTTTGGGATCTTGGAACGTGATTTCTTTAAGATATTCAATGGATAAATATATTCGTGTGTATGATCATAAAACGTTCTTTAATTAAAGAGAGGAATTTTTTATTATAGACACACCTTATTATACAAGTAATAATAAGGTCTATTGATTTATACAAACCAAAAGAATATCTTATTAACCCTTATTTAAGGGTAGTGAAAGTGAACCCTTATTTTATCAACAAATAAAAAGTAGGCTGATGAATAAATCTTTTGAGGTTATTCTTGTGTGCCATTTGCTAACCCGCTTTAACTACATCGAATATTCCCCTTTAGACCCGCTAAAATAGAAAATAAAGATTCTATAGAACAGGAGGGACTGCATTCTTTGCGCGATAATTTCTATGATAGCATTTTTTTGTTTATCTCTAGAGAAGTTTATCTTTTAGGCTATTATAGAATTTAATTTTCCAATATAATTTTCCCTATTTTGAAATAGGGACTTATTTTTATCAGTTAATCAATCCTTTTGAGTATTAACTTTTTCCAGTGAGTAAAGAGACATACGAATAGCAAAGGAAATAAAATCATTGTTTGATGATATCCACATCATGTGAGGGTTTAAGTTGAAATAAGTAATCTGCTAGCGGTTGGTTAATTTTAATGTGTTTAAATCGAAAAATACTTCTTTCCTCTAACTGATTTAATAGGGTCAGTTCAGTCAGTTTCTTTTGTGTAAATTTTAATTGGATCCATTTAAAATTGAGATTCTTTTTAATTCGAGGTACTAATTCAAACATTATAGTACCATTATTTAGTGAACTTTTTATTGTAAAGTTTGGTTTTAAATCTTTGATAGAACCTGATAAGAAAGAGACAGGAGTAATAGTTTTTCTTCTTTCCAGTGGTTGTTGGATAGCTTGAGATAAATCTTTATTATAAATCCATAAGCTTTTTCCGTTGGTGATAATAATTTGATTGGTAAAAATATTTGTTTCCCAGCGAAAATTCCGTGGCCGTTTGAGCATGATACGGCCCCAACTTTTTTGAATGACTCGTTTCTCACTATCAAACGTTGTTTGTCTGAATGTAGCCTGATAAGTATTAAAACTGGACAGTAATTGACTTAATTGAGAGGCAGCATCAGGTTTCTTAACTGAAATACCAACTAAAGGGATAGTAAGAAGAAATAATATAAAAAAAAATAAGTTAATTTTATAATTCATTGTATTAATTTTGATTATTTTATAATTCGAGTTTTCATCAAAACATACTATTCAAAACCTTTAGGGATTCATTTCAGCATTTGATTTTTTGTGATGGGATCAACACTTCACGAGTTCCATTATTTTCTATGGAAGTAACAACACCAGCTATTTCCATGGCTTCTACGATTCGGGCAGCTCGATTATACCCAATTTTAAAACGGCGTTGAATACTCGATACAGAAACTCGTTGAGATTGAATAACAGTTTCTACTGCTCGGTTATAAAGGGGGTCTTGTTTGGACCCTTCTTCTTCTAATCCACCCACTAAAGCGGATTTTTTAAAGCTGTTTAGGCTTTGAAAGGCCTTTATTTCATCAAGAATTTCTTCTACATAATTAGCTTCACCACTTTTCTTTAAATATTCTGCTACGCGATGCACCTCTTCATCCGTAACATAAGGACCATGGACTCGAATCGGGACTCCCATACCCGGAGCTAAGTAAAGTAAATCTCCATGTCCCAATAGTTGTTCTGCTCCTTGTTGGTCTAAAATAGTCCGTGAATCAATTTTAGAAGAAACTTGGAAAGCAACACGGGTTGGAATATTAGCCTTTATTAAACCCGTAATCACATCTACAGAGGGTCGTTGAGTAGCGAAAATTAAATGAATACCTGCTGCACGAGCTTTTTGTGCAAGGCGAACAATAAGGGTTTCGATTTTTTTACCCACTACTACCATCATATCCGAAAATTCGTCTGCAATCACTACAATCTGTGGTAACTCTTTAAGCTCTTGTGGTTTCCTTTCTTTATTAGTTTGCAGGGGGTCTAGTAAAGGTGCTCCGGCTTCACTCGCCTCTCGCACTCTAGTATTATATCCTGAGATATTACGTACTCCCAAGGCAGCCATGAGAGAATAACGCCGCTCCATTTCAACTACACACCAATGTAACACTGAAGCTGCATTTTTCATATCAGTCACTACGGGAGTCATTAAGTGGGGAATCCCTGCATAAATAGAAAATTCCAGCATCTTAGGATCAATTAGGATGAGGCGTAAGTGTTTCGGAGTAGCTTTATAAAGAAGGCTTAATAACATGGTATTCAAACTAACAGATTTACCGGAACCTGTTGTGCCTGCTACTAACAAATGAGGCATTTTTGCTAAATCAACAATAACTGGGTACCCCCCGATATCTTTCCCTAATACTAAAGTTAAACTAGACTCTGAATTTTGATACTGCTTAGTAGCTAAAACTTCATACAAAGATACCACCTCTCGAACCTTATTAGGGATCTCAATGCCAATAACGGATTTACCCGGGATTACTTCAACTACTCGTACACTGATTACCGATAAAGAACGAGCTAAATCTTTCACTAATTTAGTTACACGACTTACCTTTGTTCCAGCAGCCAACTCTAACTCAAAACGAGTTACTACAGGCCCCGGATGGACAGACACCACCTGAGATTGAACTCCAAAGTCCACTAAACATAATTCTAATTCTTTAGATTTTTTTTGTAATTCCTCTTCGGAAGCAGAGGCTTCATAATTTTTTACAGGTTTATCCAGTAAAGAAAGATCTGGAATGATCGTAGAATTTTTAAATTGATGTGCTTTAAATTCTGTATCCACAATTTCTAATTGGGGACGTTTAGTAATTTTTACTTTGAGATTCATGTCTTGTGATTCTAGAATTAATGTTGGATTTACCCGTTTAATTTGATGAATAGCGACCGATACCTCTTGATTTTTAAGAGAGTGAAATAAAAATAAATTTTTCCATGAAATTACTTGTAACTGTTCTTTTGTTAACTGTGTAAGCTTTATCAAAACTTTACCTAAAAATTCCAAAAACCTAAACCAAGATAAGTCGGTGAATAAAGTGATTCCAATCATTAAGAAAGAAAATAAAATTAATGTAGTTCCTATCCTATTACAAATAGGAAGTAATTTTCCAGCCACTACAGTACCGAGTATCCCACCTGCATTAAACGGCAGATGAGAGGATGAAACAGAGCAATAAATCACAGCCAACCCTGTGCCTGCTAATAACAGTAATAAAAATCCCACAGAACGTAAAAGTACTAAAGACCATGTTACGAAACCTTCAGTTCCTTTTACATGTCGATTTCGTAAGAAAAACCATCCAACACGAGAAAGCATGATAGGAAAAAGATAACCCAGGTATCCAGCCGTATATAAAAGAAAATCAGAAATCCACGCCCCTATTTCTCCTGTAACATTAGCCACTTTTTTAATTACTACATTATGCGACCAACTCGGGTCTGAGGAGTGATAACTTACTAAAGCAAGAATCAGAAAAACAGAAAATGTAAGTACTACAATAAAACATCCTTCATACAAACAATAATGCAAATTCGTTCGAGAATTAATCTTCATTTGCCTTTTTAAAGTGTTGCGTTTTTTATTTTGATTCATCGGAACTACCCCCCACCTACTTTGATGAAAATACAATTAGACCGGAAAGAAAAAATTTTAATTTTAATTGCAACTGTTATTCAATAAATACTAGCAGTGCTGGATAATTACGTTTAATATTATTAACTAACATAATTTTTAACAAACATCTCAATTTAGATAAAATCATGAATAAAAAACAACAGCATGCTCTCATTATTCTAGGTTCAGGTCCTGCCGGCTATACTGCAGCCATTTATGCCGCCCGAGCTAATCTCAAACCTATTATGATCACGGGAATTGAACAAGGGGGACAATTAATGACTAGCACAGATATAGATAATTGGCCTGGGGAAGCACCGGGATTACAAGGTCCTCAACTTATAGAAAGAATGCAAAAACATGCGGAACGTATTAATACAAAAATAATTTTAGATTACATTCATGAAGTAAATTTAAAAAAACAGCCTTTTATTCTTACCGGTGATAGTGCTACTTATACTTGTAATGCTTTAATTATAGCTACAGGGGCTTCTGCCCGCTATTTAGAACTACCTTCAGAAAAGGTTTATATGGGCAAGGGAGTTTCGATATGTGCCACCTGTGACGGTTTTTTCTATCGGGGGAAAAAAGTTGCTGTCGTAGGGGGTGGAAATACAGCCGTAAAAGAAGCTCTTTACCTTTTGCATATCGCTTCTCATGTAACACTCATTCATCGTCGGGATAAATTACGCGCCGAAAAAATGCTGATTACGCAATTAATGAAAAAAGTAGAGGATGGAAATATCAACATTGAATGGAACTATGTAGTTGAAGAAGTCCTTGGCAATGATACAGGTATAACTAGCGTTCGTATTAAAAATGTTCAAGATAAGACAACTAAAGAAATCCATATCAATGGTTTGTTTATCGCTATTGGTCATAATCCTAATACAAGAATATTTAAAAACCAACTTGATATGAATGAAGCAGGTTACTTACGCATCAAATCTGGTTTAGAAGGTAATGTTACCGCCACCAACATTCCAGGTGTATTTGCAGCAGGTGATGTTAGCGACCAGGTATATCGTCAAGCTATCACTGCCGCAGGAATGGGTTGTATGGCGGCTCTAGATGCGGAGCGCTATTTGAATAGCTCATTTATAGAATAACTTACTTTCACAAACCTTATATTGAGGAACTCATGAAGGTTATTAGTAGGTAAATGGGGATAATCGGGTTTCTTAATGACTACTCAAGCTAAGTTCCTCAAAAAAAAAATCAAGGCCTGTTTTTTGGTCAAGTTAATATAAACGTCATTCAGACTTTTTATGCTCGTTAATAAAATATCTTCTTCTAATAAAAAACTTTTTGAAAAGCATCTGTTAGGACACTACTCACTCATCACTATAAATTAACTATTTTATACACGTTATTTTTT
>NZ_NSHJ01000097.1 GCF_002871095.1 Coxiella-like endosymbiont | reverse complement strand
AAATAAAAAAATCACTTTAAATTAAATATTTTACCTCAACTAAACACAGCACAAATAGAATTTTCTCCTGCAAGAGATAGCAGGACGTTAACTAAAAAAATCAAAGATATAAACAGAGATCTTAAACTAAAAGGGAGACGGGAAACCCAATTACTCTTTGAGAGAGGATCTAAATTTTTGCAAAAATAGCTAGTAGCGAACTTAAATTAAGAACCAAAATCAAAATAAAATTAGATTAATTTTTATATCATTTCCGATACTAATGCTGTAAAAAAATGTATAAATCTATTTTGGTTAAGTTTTTAATTAAAATTATTGGTCTAGTCCCATACGTGAGTTTATCTTTTTCTAAATTTATCTTTTTCTAAATAAGAGCAGAACTTTGAAAAAAAGATTAGAACATTTAAAAAATCACTTATGTGAATAGTCGTAATTGATTTTCAAGTTATTTAAAATAACAGGTAATTATGTTACATATCGTGACTAAAATCTTGTATTACAAGTAATTATTATAATACTGTCAATAAATTTATAACGCGTTCGTGCTTTTGCCGTATTTTTTCATCTGATTCCTTCCCTTCTAAAGGGAAGGAATATCATAATCGAAATCCTCTACCTCCCTCTCCAGATCCCATGCTTACCCCATTACATAAAGATGGAGAGACCTTTATCAATTTAAGATTATTAAATTAATATGATTAACCTAATATGTTTATCCCATTCCATTTTTACTTAGAAAAATTATTTCCCATACAATATTAAAAGAGTGAGAAATAACTGTACCTTTTACAAATTATTTCACTATTATCATTATTATCTTTACTCCTCCAGAAAAATCCTGTAATCATTACCCTAAAATAGCAGGAGATAGTGACAAAAGAGCTCTCATCTCTTACCCTACTGAATGGATGCCTCTAAATTTAAGCGTAATAAATTTAAACTCTTGAAAAATTTTTACTACACTCCTACTTTTTTTTGTAAAACAAGAACCATAGATTACTAGAAAGAGGTTTTTTAGGAGATTTAAAAAGGCATGCTGAATCTCCATCTCCTAAATAGAGTTTTTCAATAGTCTGTCGAACTTCACCAAAAAATTGCTCCCTTTCTTAAGTCATTTTTATCTACCATTACCTTCTCTCACCTAATTTAGGTATTTATTTTAAAAAAATAGTAGATAAAATAATCATATCATCTACATTTTTTACTGGTGGATTAGCAGAATCGAAGCGCATAATCTACTAATTCACGAAAACTCCTTTTCTATCCATTGATAGATTTCAGTAAATAACTGCGGTTGGCAAAGTTGACACTTCGTTCCACAATTAGATGGTTTTCTGAGACGGCATATTTTTCCTTTCCGTATCCAGTGTTCTAACATACAACGTATTATTTGAGGTTCTTTAGAAAAATGTAAAGCTAGTTCTTGCAAAGTAGCTGTCTTGTGTTCTTTAAAAAAGGTTTTTAAAGATAAAAGCACGTTACACCTCTTTAGCTTTACAATCTTCTAAGGAAAAAATAAATCATTATTATTTGCGTACAAAGCACATGCTCTTAATCGAATGAAAACCGTCGCTAAAGCAATTAGTAAACTAGCGCTCCAAACCAATGTAGTCCAAGGATGATTAAAAACAGTCAATACCTGATAACAAATTACCGCTAGCACATAAGATAAACCTGTACCCCACAAGATTGAAAATAAAGTCCACCGTTTGCCAATTTCGCGTCGCATCACTGTCATTGTAGAAACACATGGAAAATATAATAAAACAAATAAAAGATAGGAAAAAGCAGCGGCCTTACCTCCAAATTGCTTATACATAATTCCATATGCTGTTGTATTCATTTCATGCGGTCTCTCATTAGCTAAAATAGGATTTTTAAAAGCATTTCCAAGGTGGCTTAAATTTTGTGGAATAGATATCACTGCATCACGTAGCCCTTTTCCAAAATTAAATTCTGAGTGAGCCTGCTCGCTTAAATGATTACCTTGTTCGCTATACAGAGTATTGAGCGTACCCACAACCACTTCTTTCACTAAAATACCCGTACTTAAAGCTACCGTAGCTGGCCAATTATTGTTTTTCACCCCTAGCGGAGCGAATACAGGGGTAATTATTCGACCGATAGCTGACAATAATGACTGTTGTTTCGTGTCTTGCACTAATTTCCCAGTCAGCGTAATGGAATTTAAAACACTAATAATTAGACAAATAGGAATGATGTATCGACCAGATCGAAACAAAAAGTTTTTTAGTCGCTGCCATATATAGCGACACAAAGAATTTAATTGAGGTATATGATAAGACGGCAATTCCATGACTAAAGGTGCGGGTTTTCCTGGAAGGATCGTTTTTCGTAAAACTAAACCGGAAAGGATAGCAATTAAAATACCTATTAAATAGCAAATAAAAATAATTGTAGCACCTCCTTTAGGAAAAAAAGCACTAGTAAATACAGAAAAAATAGTTAACCTTGCTCCACAAGACATAAAGGGGATCATTACAACTGTCAGAACTCGATCACGCTGATTTTCTAACGTCCGTGCTCCCATTACTCCTGGCACATTACAACCAAAACCAACAATCATTGGAATAAATGATTTTCCTGGCAATCCTAATACTCGCATGAAACGGTCCATCACAAATGCAGCTCGTGCCATATAACCCGAATCTTCTAAAAAAGCAAGACATAAAAACATTCCTCCAATAATCGGTACAAACGTCATAGTAGTATTTATACCTTTGCCAACGCCACTAGCTACAATTGCACTTACCCAAACAGAGAAATGCCACGACATTAGTAAATGCATTAAACCATCAACAAAAATAGTAGTGGTAGTAATGTCAAAAAAACTTTGAAAAGCACCACCGATATTAATAGTGAATAAAAATATTAAATACATAATTCCAAAAAATATCGGTATACCTAAAAATCGATTTAATACAATAGCATCGATCCATTGTGTTACCGATTGTCGAGAAGTTCTGGTAAGTTGTGTTACTTGCTCAGCTATTTGATTAATAAATATATAACGCGCTTCGGCAATTAAAATATCTGGTTCTTCATTAAGCTTAATTTTAATGAAATCAATTTGCTGTTTAGCGAATTTTAAAACCGACTCATTCACCATTTGTTTAGCTAAATAATCATCTTCTAACAAACGTAATACCAACCATCTTATCAAAGGACTGTTGTCAAAAGACACGACTTGTGTAAGTAAATGTGCTGCTTTATTAATTTCGACAGGCAATGGCAAACAAACTTTAGAAGTGTAGGGACTGTTTTTTAATTTTAAAATAGAATCTTTTAATGAGTTAATACCTTGATTTTGATAAGCTATCAAACTAACAACTAGGGAATCTAACAATTTACTAAGCTCTTTAAGATCTAGGTTTAAACCACGTTGTTTCACAATATCCATCATATTTATAGCTAAAATTACTGGAATGTTCATTTCTAATAATTGTAAAGTAAGATACAGATTGCGCTCAAGGTTACTACCATCAATAACATTTATGATTACATTGGCCTTATTCGATAACAAATATTGGCAAGCAATTTTTTCATCTACCGCATCTGATGTTACATTTGTAGAATAAATCCCGGGTAAATCTACTACTTTCACTCGAGAACCTTGATGCTCAAAAAAACCATATTTTTTATCAATAGTTACTCCTGGCCAATTGCCTACACCCTGAGAACTACCTGTTAGGGCATTAAATACCACTGTTTTCCCACAATTAGGGTTTCCGGCTAAAACAACAGTAAAATTCTTAGTCATTTATCACTCGCTTAATCTTTAATTGAATGCCTTCAACTTGCCGGAGAGTAAGATAAAAATCTCGCACCTGTATTTGGATCGGGTCTCCAAATGGCGCCCGACGGATAACTTGAAACTGAGTATTTTTCGTAAGTCCCATAGCTAGTAATTTTCGCCGATAAGATTTATTACCCGGATAAAATCCACAAATTCTACCAAAATCACCAGGATTTAAATCGAAAAAAGTCAATGCTACCTCTCCTAAATGAGAATGAGATTTAATTAGAGATTTCGTATTATCCATCTATTCTTAGATAGGTGTCAAGAATAAATAAGAATAATTCTCGTTAAAATTTAAAATTACTTTTCACTTTTCTCTGAAATAGTTAGTAGGTGGCTTGTCTTTTTTAAGTTAGAGGGACTAGTAGAGTTTAGATTTTGGATGAACTTTACGAGGGTAGCGTTTTATAACTATGTTTTATAACTATAGAGGTTAGAAGTTAGAAGCTTGCATTTTTAGATGTATCTACTTTTACAAGTATCTATTTAAAATTACGTTAATTCCTTTAAAGATCGGTAAAGAAAGATTAACAACACATAATAAATTATTAATATTCAAAAAGAAATTTCAGGTTTTATAAAACTTCAAAAGTTTGGAAATTCATATTTCATATTTTCATATAAAGCTGTTTTTTTATTTCGATAGAATAGAGCATACAATTTTTGTTGATAAATAGATCAATTGTTAGTTTTTCTATATCACAGTCAAACAAAGATCTTGTCATCAAGAGCATGTTCCAATATTTCAAGTGGTGCTAATAATACACGTATTCTAAAAGCATATAACCCTGTATTCCCCCAAATATAATTTAAATGTTTTAATAATCGAAAGTTTTGAAAATTTTGTATGATTATTAAAATCAGGTCAGATAAATGAAGCACTCCTAAAGACTGGAGAAATTATATCTCTATCATTGATTAATTGATCCTTTCTTAAGACTATTACTTTCATGAATTCATGAAAAAATATTTAACTATTGATTTGTAAATACTCATGAAGGTATTTTTCTCTCCCACTGAATATAAGTAGTTAAGTAAGACTCATAAAAGAGTTTTTAACGTTCATTATTACTCAATATCATATCCGGATAGAAACAGACGCTTACCAAATTTATTTGATAACTTTCAAATAAAATTAATTAAATAAATTAATTAATAGCTTTGATAGTGTTTACCATGATTTTCTACTAAAGTCAGATCAAAATGATTTACGATTGATACATCCTTGTTCTACTATTAAGAAAAAGTCTTTCTAATTAAAGACTTTCTAATTTAAAAATAATAACCTACTCCCGTAAGTAATTTATAAATATTTTCCTAATCCTACATTCTTAGGAACTCGTTAGTTTAAATAACCCAGGATGTTAAATTGATTAAATACTTTTTTAATATAAAGTAAAATAAAAAATAAATACTGCTGTTTTTGATGAGCAAAAGAAGCTAAAAAAATTTATAAACTTTAAAGGATCTTGTTTAGCAGAAATGCAGCTATTTAATCATCAAAACTTACATAAAACAAATCCTGTTTTATATGTTTAAGTGGGCTGTTCTTTTTCAGTAACGAAGGGCAAGCCTCTATCCCAGCACTTAATAGCACAACATCCGAAGGTAATGCATTGCTTCCCTAAAAACTTCCTAGAAATATAAAATCAGACTTTATATTTTAGCATATTAGTCAATAACAGGCCTGACAACTTATCCATCACTGATAGTTTAAGCTAAGCTCAAACTAATGCGCGTACCAATGCTTCTCGTAACTCAATCAGTTTACCATGAAAAAAATGACTAGCTTGTTCAATCACTATATAACGAAGAGGAATCGAGGATTGTTCCAAAAAAATTTTAACTTGTTCCAGAGGAACAAATTCATCCTCAGCACCAAGCACTAATAACCAAGGACAAGAAATATTTGTGAAAACATAGTAATTATAATGATGTACTGTTGGTGCAATAGTGATAAGTCGTGTGATATCATGGTTTGTGTTAGCTACTTTAGCAGCGACATAAGAGCCAAAAGAAAATCCAGCTAACCAAATTTCGTCATTCGGGCAAACTTTTTTGACCCATCTCAGAATGACTCTTAAATCATCAGTTTCACCCATAGCATCATCATAATACCCTTCGCTTTTCCCCACACCGCGGAAATTAAAGCGTACTGTTTTGACTCCTAATTGCTTAAACGCTTTGGCCACTGTTGTCACAACCTTATTTCGCATTGTCCCACAGTATAGTGGGTGAGGATGACAGATAACGCCCACAATAGATTTTTTTGAATCGCTGGGTGCCGGCGGCGTAATCATTATCTCAAGCTTGCCTGAGAGCCCATCCAATAAAAATGTCTGAGTTTTTTCAGAAAAAAAATTCATTTAAGGATTCTCTAAACTTAAAATACCTGAATTATAATCGTAAGCAAAAATTTCTGCATAACGACCCCAGTCAATGACAGTAGTTAAAACTTCCTCTGCTGCTTGTTCACTAAGATAATTCTCAAGATTATTCAGAAAATATTCTTCTGAAATTTCATGATTAGGATGTTTATTTAATTCTTGACGAATGTGACTCGCTAGGGGGACATATTCAGTTAAGTGCTTTGCAAATATTTTTTTGCGTTCTAAAATATTTGCTTCTGCAAGCTGACGTCCTGACACTGTTAATTCAACATCTCCTCCAAAGACATAAGCAAAATGCAGTATTTCAAGGGCTTCTATAATCGGAAACAACTCATCAATTTCATAATGTAACTCTTCAGTTAATTCAGGTAAATCTACATTCTTCTGCTCATAAGAGGCTAAATTTTCTATAAAGCCCATCATTTCTGAAATAGGTACTTGAGGCAACCAATAACCCACATTGATCCTCTTAAATTTAACCGCTTCCGGAACAGTTTCTACTACAGGTTTAGTCATTAATCCATAAATATTATCCACAATGCAACGAAATTTTGGATCTTGATCGTTCCGTGGATGCGGTAAATCTACATTCACTTCAGCACGAATAGTTCGGGGATTAATTGAAAATACTAAAATACGATCTCCTAAAAATGCAGCTTCTTCAATATTGTGGGTTACAATAATGACATTTTTAATATTAGTTTTTCCAGAACGCCATATATCGATTAAATCACTCCGTAAATTCTCAGCAGTCAATACATCCAATGCTGAAAATGGCTCATCCATCAATAATACTTCAGGATCTACCACTAATGCTCGCGCTAATCCCACTCGCTGTGACATACCACCAGATAATTCTTTTGGATAAGCTGATTCAAAACCATCAAGGCCAACAATGTCGATAGCTTCAAGGGCACGAGTACGACGTTCTTCACGCAGCACACCCCTCGCTTCTAATCCTAATTCAACGTTCTCTAACACAGTCAGCCATGGCATCAAGGCAAAATGTTGGAACACCATACTTAATCCAGGAACAGGTGCAATAATGGGAGCATCATGATACAGCACTACTCCCGATGAGGGTTTAATTAAACCTGCAATTATCCGTAATAAGGTAGATTTTCCAGATCCGGATTTTCCTAAAATTGCAATAATTTCTCCTTCGTATAAATTAAAATTTATACGGTCTAACACTAATAAATCTTGTAACCCTTTTTTTTTAAAAAATTTACTCACATTTTTAACTTCAATAATAGGAAAATAATTTTTTTTCATGATCTCTAACCCTTACCTTATTTATTTAACCTGAAAACGTTCTTCCGCTAGTCGATAGAGTGGTCTCCATAGACCATGATTAAATGCCAACACATACAAAGACATCACCATAATCGCCAAAGCTAGACGAGGAAAATCACCTTGTTGTGAAATCGATGCGATATAAGCACCCAATCCGATTGCCTGTAAATGTGTATTCCCCCAGGTCACTGCTTCAGCAATAATACTCGTATTCCAAGAACCACCTGCTGCTGTAATGGCACCTGTAATGTAATAAGGAAATATTCCCGGTAACATAAATTTTTTCCACCAAAGCCATCCTTTAACATTCAAAGTACGAACAGCATGGTGCAAGTTTTTAGGCAAGGCCATCGTTCCAGCAATAACATTGAACAAGATGTACCATTGCGCCCCCAAAACCATCAGCGGTGAAGTCCAAATATTTACATTTAAAGTAAATCGAATGATGAGAATCACCACAATGGGAAATAATAAATTAGCAGGAAATGCAGCTAAAAATTGCGCAAGAGGTTGAACTATCCGAGAAATATTGGGTCGTAAACCAACCCAAACACCAATAGGGACCCAAATGAGTGAACTAAGAATAAGTAAAGTAGTAACACGTAATCCTGTTAGAAAACCTAAATAAAAGACATGGAATACCTCAGTCCAACTCACTTCTGCTAAAATAAAACGCATTAACAAGAAAAAAGAGACCATCAGAGCTAAAATTAAAAACGTATTCCAACTCACAGTAAAAAATCGACGTAATAAATATCGATATTCGGTTGATTTTCGTGGAGAACGATAACGAAAAAGCTGACAATTAACGATTCTATCTCCTAATAATGAAAAATATTCCCCAATAAAACGTAAAAATCTCGTCCTCTGAAATACATTCAAGACCCATGATTGTGGTTCGCTTTCTCCCACATTTACTTCTATTTTAAATTTTTCTGCCCAAGCAACCAATGGACGAAAAAATAATTGATCATATAGTGTGATTACGATAATCATCGTAATAATTACATAAACGACGGCCATTTTGTCCATATGCTCGATAGCTATCCTGATATAAGAACCAATACCTGGCAACATGATATTGTGCCCCGCCACAGTAATAGCTTCTGAAGCCACTAAAAAAATCCAACTACCCGACATTGACATCATGGTATTCCACAGTAAACCAGGAATAGCAAACTGAACTTCCACTCGCCAAAAACGTTGCCATGCAGATAATTGCAACATTGTAGCAGCTTCTTGTAAATCATTTGGCACAGTTCGAAGGCTTTGATAAAAGCTTAAGGCCATATTCCATGCCTGCGTGGTAAAGATTGCAAATAATGATGCACACTCCGGACCTAACAAACTACCACGAAATAGGGCGACAAAACCTGTCACTGTGATTGTTAAAAACCCTAGCACAGGTACTGACTGCAAAATATCAATTATAGGGATAATAATACGTTCCGCATGGCGGCTTTTAGCAGCCCAAGTACCAAAAGTAAAAGTAAATAATAATGAAAAAAACATCGCAATCAGCATTCGTAACACCGTGCGTAACGCATAATAGGGTAACATGACTGGATCCAATGAAATAAAAAAAGGTTCCCCCACATCAAATTTTCTCATCATGGCATTGGCACCATAGTCCAATAAAACAAGAACAGCTAAAACTAATAAGAGAGCGATCACATCCCAATAGTTCGGGATTGGCCATGAAACAACTTCATTTTTTGCATATGTTTTTTTTGGAAATAACATGTTACACTCAATCTTTGTATGGAGAAATTTAGTGGCATTAACTGAAGTTTAGTAAATACCACCCCCAAAACAAATTAAGACATGATATCTTTACGATACTAGTCATTACTGGTCATTGTTTATTGACTTTTTCTATAATTTCACAAAAATCAAAAATGCAAAACGACCTAGCAAATTGTCATCAATCCTAAACTAGGGGACTAGTGGGAGGTTTTAGGCAGATGTAATGTAACATAGCTTTACCCTCCCATAAAGAGGGCCCATAAAGAGGGGGGTCATTTATAATATATTGATCTTACAGCGTTTTTTTGAAACGGAAACCTTTTAAATTCATTTTTTTCAATTTTATTGATACCAGTCATTTAATACTGATATTACTTCATTGCGACCAGTCCGCTCATGAGCAGAAAATAATTGAACGGATATCGTATTGCTGTATGTGGTTAGCTGTACTTGTACCTCACTAAAAATTTTTTTCGCTACGCTTTTCCTTAGCTTATCTGATTTCGTAAGAAGTATATGAAGCAAAATATCGTACTTCACTGCCCATTCAATCACATTTTTATCTCTTTCTTTTAAAGGATGTCGTACATCCATTACTACCACTAATCCTCTCAAAGAACACCGTTTTTTTAAATAACTATCTATTACTTTTTCCCAACGCTCTTGAACCATACGAGGAACTTTAGCGTATCCATACCCGGGTAAGTCTACCAAACGTTGTCTCTCATTTAATGAAAAAAAGTTGATCATTTGCGTTCGACCAGGTGTTTTACTGGTACGCGCCAATCCTTTAATGCCTGTGATTAGATTTAATGCGCTGGATTTACCAGCATTGGAACGTCCAATAAAAGCAATTTCAGCTCCTTCGTCCGGCGGTAAGTCGCTAAATTTAACTGCGCTGATGAGGTATTTAGCTTTTTGATAAATAGGGAACACAGCTTGGATCATAAGCTTAAATCTTTAATCTGAATATGTTTAATCCTATAGAAGGATATCAAGTATAACATTTTTAAGATAGAATGCGAATTGTGATCAAAGTTTTTTGTGTCCTGAAAGAGTAGTCAGTGGATTATGTAAATCCAATAACTTTAGTAACATCAAGAAATACTATGCCTAGATATTTTAAAACTTTTTAGCTAATCTAACGTAGAATATATGTGTATTACCACTTTTAGTGAGTACCGTGTTTGGTTTGTTGATTATTTATTTGGTCTGATAATTAAGGTGATTATTAATTTTATTACCTTGCTCTTTACGATTTTCCGATAAAATAGTACATTCCATTCCAAGTGAAGTTTTATCAACTTCAGGATTTCACCTTTTCATTCAATACAGTCACAATTCTGATAAAAATAAATATTCCCCCTCACTACATTACAATTAAATATTTCTAAGGCATCACTTTATCTCTATCATCCAACTTGAATACTTCAACTTGAATACTTTATGTGGTTTAATTCCATTACTTAATTCATCACCTAGTAACCTAATGCATCACCTAAATAATTCTCATAGATAAGCTTAATCCCACCTTCTCTTAAATCTATTAAATCGGCCCCCACAATTTCTGTATTAGGGACTTGTACAGGGAACTATATTATTTAAGAATATCTTTTTGGGATGATGTGTGATCCTTATCATTATAGTCGCTTAAAAATGGTCGCTTAAAAACTTATAATGACCTATACCCATTACCGATACTTAAAATTAACTGATACCTAAAATTTCGGGAATCATTATGGCTAATATCAGTTAATAATCAGTAAATAATTTTTCTATGAAAAAATTTTCATATGATTTTTCTTTTTCTAATCTTTTTACTTAGTTATGTGGTAACACTAATCGGCTACTCAGAAAAAAGGGGGGTAAATATCTTATCATGAAAAAGACTGCTCTATTGCTTTTAAATAGGCTGGTATACTAGCTTTATCTGTGATCTTTCTAGTATAGTCAAACAGGAAATAAAAATATTAAACTTCTTCAATATAATATGCTTCATTTAATTAAAATTTAGTCAAATATTTTACTATGGGATTAAGGTTCACCGTAATCCCAGAAGGTACTAAAATGCTTTTAAAAAGCCATTAAATTTGGCAATATGACTTCCATTAATGGAGTCCTCAATTATTATCTACATTTAATAATAATATTATATACATTTAATGAGGGGCTCTCTATTTTTCAGGCCTAATTTAACTACCTCCCATCCCAATTGAAACGAGGGATTACATTTTTGATTTAAAATAATATTTTTCAATTTAGTTTAGTTAGAGTGAGACACTCGGTTACTTTTTTTATTTAAAAAAGTAATTGTATCACAAGAATCCCCTGAGGGGATTCATTCGTTGCGCTTTTAAATTCCTCTACTTTAAAATTCTTCTACATTGATTTTTTATTTTTTATAAAATCATTGCACAACTAACCTCAATTGTACAGCTAATCTTTTTAGTAACTAAAAAGCACCTGATAGGAAGTGAATCTTACTTTCTTTTAGGTTGTTACAGCTGCTTAAAATCATAAATTAATTTTTGTTTAGTTAATGTTCACTCAAAAATTACTAATCAAGGTTGAGTGAATTACTTGCTGTGTTTACAACACTACTTCTTTAACTTATAAATTTATTGACCTAGCATCTTTTTCCTAAAAGATAAAAATCTTTGTGAGTCAATATGGATTTATAAATTAATTATCGTTATGCATAAGAAACTACAAATTAATAAATAAGCTAAAAAATTATAAATAAAAAACTACGTTTACTTATTTAAGTAAACGATGTTACTACTTTTTTAATTAATTTACCACGAATAATTTCTAAAATTATTGGATGGTCAACTCTATAATTATTTTTTATAATAATTATACCATTTACTATATTCACCTATAGTTTAGGCTCTTTGATCGCGCGAACTCAATCTTCTACACTAAATAGTTAATCAGTGATAACCTATAAAACAAACTGGTTGTATTAAGAGCTTAAGGATTGTACTT
>NZ_NSHJ01000096.1 GCF_002871095.1 Coxiella-like endosymbiont | reverse complement strand
GTAAGGAAATAATTTTTCTTAGAATAATCTAGTGGTCTTAGTAAAGGAAACTTTCTATGTTACTTTATTAAAAGCTTAAGGCAAATTTTTTATCTCCTTATTAAGAAAGACTAAAAACATTACAATAAAATTAAAGAATTATTTTTTAATTATTATTTTGATAAAATTTTGTGCTAAAGTTTTAAAAAAATAGTCGATATGTATAAAAAATTGTCTGAAAAGAAGGTCTTTCTGCAAAATTATTAAAAGGCTTTGGAGTAGCATCAAAAATTTTAGGTCAAAAGAAGCTAATTTCTCAATTTTTTATTTAGCAATATATATTATTTATGCTAGAGGATGCATTCTTGTAGTGTAAAAAAATATTCAATGGTTTACTAAATTAGCGGACTAACGTTATTTTTCTATTTAAATTAGTTTGGGTTTTATATATGAAATATGACCAAATGTGACTATAATAAAGAAATACAATGATATTCAGTGGCTTTCGCATCAAATAATTTTTAAGTATTTTACAATTTAAGTTTGATATGGGTATAGCAAAAAAGTTCCATTAAATTATCAAAAAGCTTTTCAAGTCTAGGTGCGAGCCTTTCGGTCTGTAAATCTGGTCTATTTTTGCTACTTTTCAAATAGCAAAAATGTATCTTAAAAGGTTTGAACTTTTCTTAAAACTGATTATGGTTTTAAAAAATTTTAAATGGGTAAGTAATATTTTTTAAATAAACAGATAATCAAAATAATCCTAAAGGATGGTATTAATTAAGTTTAATATCTAAAAATGAAATTGTTAATAAAATTAATTTTGATTAAGATTATACTTTTTTAGAAAAATTTTATAAAAAATAAAAAAGTAGCAAGCATAAAAGTGAAGATCGATTTAGATAGTGTTTATTAATCTGGAGTGAGCGGTTTCATAAAGAGATTATAGTTATTAATTTTTATATGTCTATTACAGATAGTAGATAATGAATTTTCAAAAAAGCAATTACAGATTATCATAAGCCAATTGACAAATATTTCGGAATATCTATCCCCCTTATCAAGGTGTGAACAAAATCGTTGTAGACAGGGTGGAATATTTTATATAGAAAATAAGGTATTAATTAGATTCTTCTTACTCTCTCATATTGATTGTATTCAATCAGTAGATAATTAGTTTAATGTTAGAAACATTAATTGTAATACAAATTTTTACATAAGTATTAAAAAATGATGTGAATTTTCAAGCTATTCAAGAGACTCTATTGCTAATTATTTAGTCATTACCCTCAATTTGATAATTAGTAATTGTTTTTTTTAAAATTAATTCGTGTAGGGTTTTATAAATTTTAGGATTCCCGGCAATTAAATTACCATTTTCCATATAATTATTTTTTCCTTCAAAATCAGATATTAAACCACCTGCTTCGGTAATGAGTAAAATACCGGCCGCCATGTCCCATGGTTTTAAGCTCATCTCCCACAAACCATCTAAACGTCCAGCTGCTACATAGGCTAAATCTAAAGCCGCCGCACCTAAACGGCGAACATTTACAGTTTGAAAAAAAATAGTTTCAAAAAGTTTAAGATATTTTTGAAAAAGTGCCACTTTTTTAAAAGGAAATCCTGTACTCAGAAGTGCTTCATTTATTTTGGTGCGAGTACTAACCCGGATTTTACGATTATTTAATTGAGCACCGCCCCCCTGGATAGCGGTAAATAATTCTTGACGGAGAGGGTCATATACGACTGCTACACTCAATTTATCTCGATATTTTAAACAAATAGATATTGCTATTTGAGGTAAACCGTGAATGAAATTAGTAGTGCCATCTAAAGGGTCAATAATCCAGGTGAAATCATTTTTAGATTTATGAAGACCCGATTCTTCAGCTAAGAGACCCGATTCTTCAGCTAAGATAGTATGATTAGGATATGCTTTTTGAATAGTCTCAATAATTGCTTGTTCGGAAAGTTGATCTACCTGAGTAACAAAGTTATTATGATGTTTTTCTTTAACATTGATCATATCAAGTCTATCTACAAAACGAACAATGATGCGTGCGGCTTTTTGAACAGCTTGAACAGCGATATTAAGCATTGGGTACATTAAGTTGTATTTCCTTAAGCTCATAGGGTTCAAAATGATAGCATGTGACTTAATACCTGTAAAAATAACTTGTATTTTTAATAAAAAGTGCTAATATCACCGTTACTTAAAAAATTTTCCACAATTTTTTTTCATCAAAAGATGAGCTTAATATCTTTATTTAAAGATTTTTTAATTATATTCAAATGCTTTTACTTAACCTTAGCCATCCTAAAAATATTGGTGCCAATTTTCGAGCTATGAAAAGAATGATATTTGGTCCTAATTGAATTTTTTTCATGAGTAGGGTTACAAATTTTATGTAGGCGGACAGCAAAAACAGTAGATAATATCTTTTGGGGTGGGAGGGGAATCTCAAGCTCCTTAATTTTTAGTACTCCTATATCTTAATTAATTGATGGTTTAAATACAGCATGCTTAAGGATTTTAATTTGGTGTGAAAGCCATACCAATATGCCTGATATATCAATCACGTACATTAGTATATAGCCTTTGAAAACCGTAGAAGGGCAGCATAATAAACAAGTTGTTATACAAGCAGGTATAATAGAGATGATATTTAGTCAGGAAACAATCATCTCTAATAAATTAAATAAAGAGAAAGAGTTTAAATAAAGAGAAAGAGTTGGGTAATGGTCATATGAACGATAATAATCAGCTGAAAAACATTCAGTTCTTTAAATTTAGCTGTGGAATCTTTAAATTTAGCTGTGCAAATTAATTATTATGTATAAAATCTATATACTTTCATTAAAAGGAAATTAAAAAAATTATTAGAACAATTTAACTGAAAAAGTAACTTCTGAATAAATGTGTTAGATAATATGATTATTTTAGAAAAACGTTAATAGTAATTAAATGTGTAGATCTTTAAAAAAAACTCAAATGATTATAATAAAGATTAAATCGCCTCCTCAATTACGATGAATGAAAGGTTAATAAAGCTAAGTTGAATATTTTACGAGGCATCTTAAGTGCTATTTATAGACAAGATGATTATTGTTAAAATCTTATCCTTATCTTATTTAAGGAAATGTCAGTGAATAATATTTATAAAAAAAATGAACCGTTAATCCCAGCTTCTACTCAACTAGCCGAATTCACTCTTAAAGCCATTATATTATCTATTCTTTTTGCTGTGGTTTTATCGGCAGCCAACGCTTATCTTGCTTTAAAAATTGGGACCACTATTTCTGCTTCCATACCCGCATCAGTATTTGCATTAGGAATTTTACGACTGTTTAAAAAACATAATGTTTTAGAAAGTAATTTAATTCAAACAGCAGCTTCTGCGGGGGAAGGTGTTGCAGCTGCTATAGCCTTTGTGTTACCGGGTATGATTTTTCTACATATTTGGAAGGGTTTTGCTTATTGGGAAACAGCTATTATTACTTTACTAGGGGGGCTTTTAGGGGTTTTATTTGCTGTTCCTTTGCGCCGAATCATGCTTAATCTTCCTGCCTTACATTTTCCTGAAGGAACGGCTATTGGAAATGTTCTCCAAGTAAGTGCACAAGGAAAAGCTCGACTTAAATTATTGGCTCAAGCTGGTTTGGTCGGTGGGCTAGTAGCTTTTTCACAAATTGGTTTAAAAGTGGTTTCTGATAGTTTGCAAATGTGGATATTTATGGGGAGAACCATTTTTGGTTTTTCGGTAGGTTTTACTCCGGCCACTTTAGCAGCAGGGTTTATTGTGGGTTTTGAGGTAGCCGTAAGTTTATTTACCGGAGCTTTTGTGGGTTGGTTAATCTTATTACCTTTTATCGGACTTTATTATGGATTACCTGCAAATGTAACTTCAGCTTATGATGCAGTTATGAAGTTGTGGGATGCGCATTTGCGTTTTGTTGGTGTAGGAACAATGCTCGTTGGCGGAATATGGACATTATTTCGGTTATTGAAGCCTATTGTAAAAGAAATGTGCCTTTCTTTTATTGGTTTTCAAGAAGGGTTAGAAAGAGGTTTGGGCAAGCGCTTACGAACTGAAATGGATATGCCACTAATGTGGGTTGTTATTGGTGTTTTAGTTATTGCCACTTTATTATTGTTTTATAATTTTTATTATTTACACCAAGCAACTATTGTGGCAAGTATCGATCATTTATGGGTTGTAGCTTTCATTTCAGTTATTTATATAGTCATTATAGGCTTTCTTTTAGCAACTATATCAAGTTATTTTTGTGGATTAGTAGGATCAAGTAATAATCCTTTATCAGGTCTTTTAATTACTGCTATTTTATTGCTTTCATTTTTATTTCTACTAATATTTCGTGTTCGAAAATTGGAGCAAGCACATTATATTGCGTCTGTAGTTATTGTAATTGCTACTATTCTTTCGGGTATTGGGTCTATTACGGGAGAAAATATACAAGACCTTAAGGCAGGTAAAATGGTGGGAGCCACTCCTTGGCGGCAACAATTAATGATGGCAATCGGTGTTACTGTTTCAGCTTTTGTTATTGGTCCCGTACTTCAACTTCTCTTCGATGCTTATGGGATGGGTGGTGTTTACCCACATGCGGGAATGGATCCTGCTCAGATGTTGGCAGCACCTCAAGCGGGCTTAATGGCGGCTATTTCTCAGGGGGTATTAAGCCGTCATCTTCATTGGGGAATGATCATTGTTGGTGGGGTAGTGGCTCTTGTTATTATTACAATTGATGAATTTCTAAAGCGCCGTAATTCTAGGTTACCTGCTTTGGCGGTCGGTTTAGGTATTTATTTACCTCCAGAGGTAATTACCCCTGTAGTTATTGGGGGGTTAGTAAGTTTTTTAGTTAAAAAGCCATGGCAAATGAAAAAACGTTCAGAGAAAGAAGAGGGCAGAATAGTTGGCCATCAAAACGGAATATTAATGGCTTGTGGAATGGTGGCAGGGAGTGCCTTGATGGGAGTAATTTTAGCGATTCCTTTTGTGATAATGGGAAGTGCTAATGCATTATCGTTAGTAGGAGGAGGGTTTTCTCCAATAGCGAGCCTGTTGGGAATCTTTGTATTTTTAGGATTGTGTACCTGGTTTTATTGGATTGGTACTCAGAAAAAATGATGCTATTACCTATTTATTTAGACTATATGGCAACTACGTTCGTTGATCCTATTGTAGCGCAGGAAATGATGACCTGTTTAACTAAGGAAGGAATTTTTGGAAATCCTGATTCCGAAAATCATATTTATGGATGGAGTGCGCGAGAATTAATTAATAAAGCACGTGAATCTGTGGCAAAATTAGTAAATGCTGATCCTAAAGAAATTGTTTGGACTTCTGGAGCAACAGAATCAGATAATTTAGCCATCAAGGGAGCGGCCTCTTTTTATCATCGTAAAGGTAAGCATATCATTACTGCAAGCACAGAGCATAAGGCTGTTCTGGATACGTGTGCTTATCTCTCTTCCCGAGGTTTTGAAGTTACCTATTTAAATCCTCAAAGTGATGGCTTATTAAATTTGGATGAATTTAAAGCTTCTATTCGTTCGGATACAATTTTAGCCTCCTTTATGCATGTTAACAATGAAACTGGGGTTATTCAAGATATTGCTGCTATTGGTGAAATTACACGCCGAAATGGTATCCTTTTTCATGTAGATGCTGCGCAGAGTGCAGGTAAAGTTCCTATTGATTTAAATTATATGCAAGTCGATTTAATGTCTTTTTCGGGCCATAAAGTTTATGGACCAAAAGGTGTTGGAGCTTTATATGTGCGCCATACCCCTCATCGTCGTGTTCGTTTAGACCCTTTAATTCATGGAGGCGGGCATGAAAAAGGTTTACGTTCGGGAACTTTGGCTACACATCAGATTGTAGGTATGGGTAAAGCTTTCGCCTTAGCTCAAGAACACATGATAGATGATACAAACAAGATTACTCAGTTGCGTGATCGATTATGGTTAGGGCTATCCTCCCGATTGAGTTGTGTTAAGCTAAATGCTGAAACATCTCCACGTATTCCCGGATGTTTGAATGTTCGATTTGATGGAGTAAAAGGTGAATCCTTAATAGTAAGATTACAAAAAGTAGCAATTTCGAGTGGCTCAGCATGTAATTCCGCAAATTCTAATCCCTCTCACGTATTATTGGCAATGGGATTAAAGCGAGAAGAAGCTTATAATTCTATTCGTATTAGCTTGGGACGATTTACTACTCAAGAGGAAGTTGATATAGCGATTATCCATATTTCAGAGCAAGTAAATCGTTTACGTGAAATGTCTCCTCTTTGGGATAATGTTAAGAAAAAATTGATTGATTAAACTAAAGTCATGTATTATTCTAATGAAGTTTTAGAGTATTTTTTCAATACACAACATGTAGGAATATTGCAAGAGCCAGACTCTCAAGTAATGTGGGGAGAAATAGGGAGTCGTGAGCAAGGTTACTTATTTAGACTTTATGTCCGTTATGACCACACTACAATAAAAGAAGCTAAATTTCAGGCGTATGGTTCTGTTACCACCACTGCGGCTTGTGAATATGTCTGTCGCTGGCTTGAAAACAAAACTTTTGAAGAAGCTAAACAATTAACTTCAATTCAAATACAAAACGCTCTGAATTTATCAGCATTTGAAAGTCATGCTGCATTGCTCATTCAGCGGTTAACTGAAAAAACTCTAGAAAAAAATAAATGATTAGCGTGAAAAGGACGTTTATTAAACTCATGTGCTTATTTAGTTCCTGAATTTTATATGTATTTTATTACTTTATTGCTACTTTTGCTTTGTTGGTTAATCCTTCCTTTTATTTATTTGCAAGGTAGTAAGTTTATTTGTGAGTTTAATCTTAGTTATTAATGATTCTTTAGTGATTAAAGATTCTTGTTAAATTAGATGATCTTTCGGCGATTCTTAGCTATTATAACGATCTTAGATATTTGCCATATCAAAAATATAATAATTATTTCTGGTAACCTGAAGAATAAGACTAACTTTGGTACGTATAATGTTTAAAAATAATTTAAAAAATTTGGTTTAAATTTTTAGAATAACCTTTTGATACATAACCCTAAATAACGCTTCTGGATCATTAAAAGGTCAATTAAAAGAAATGTAACATGCAAAAAACAAGCCAAATTAACTTTTTGCTTTTATAAATTCAGAAGTTTTTCGAGCTGCTTTAATATCGAAGAGGAGTATTTAATAAAATCATAAAACTTATCAGATTCATTTAATTGCATAATCAGATAACTGACTGAATAAAGGTAATTTCCTTCGGAGGCATCTAAAGTTATGTAAAAATGTGTTGATTATAACATTAGTGTTTTTACTTTTTGGTTTTGCTTTTTTAGATGCCATAGTATGATAACACTAATATAACTATTAATAGTTAATGAGGTTTTTGGTAAACATCAATAATTTTTTATATAAGCCATTAATTTTTTCAAAATTAACTTTAGAAATATACTTATTATTAAATAATAATAGCGTAGATAATAATAGCATTATATAAATAATAACGTTATATAAATCTGAAAGTAATAGTAATTTTTGTTTAGGAATTAGTGATTGTTGAATCTAAAAAGGTAAAGTTTTGGTAATAGCTTATATACGCTAGCATAGTCAGGAGCTCTTTCCTCCGAAGAGAAAAGAAGCTTGTTACTTTTTAGCTATAAATGTAGAATTAATCGCTGTGTAGGCGATGAGTGGATTACTTGTATAAAAAATTAAATAAGTCATTTAAAAAATAAAATTTTTAGAATTTGAATATTGTTTAATGTAAGTTGGTGAAACCGGTATAAATTGATGGAAATGTATAAATTGTTTATAATAATATTATCGTTCAGTACTGAACGGTACTGCTTTAAGAGCTTTAAAAGAGTTTGAAAATTCTTTAATTCCTTTTTAAGTTAAGGCAAAAAATTCTCTAATCAATATTTAAACCTTTAATATTATAGATAAAATTTTTTAAAAAGTCGATCAGACTTTTTAAAAAATTTTCTTGAATATCTTTTTAGCTAAAGATTTTAGGTATTTTATCTGTGCTTGGATGACTAAGGGACATTATTAATTTAAATGAAAGAATGTAATTGGTAATAAATATTATTTTTTATCTAATGGTTAATAACAAGAAAGTTCTACTGAGTAATAGTAATATCAATAAATTTAAAACCTTTATGGTTTTTAAGTTTTCCATAAATAAGGATATCTAAATCTTAGATGGCAGATTTATAATCATTTAATGTTGAAAATTGATACAATACATTACCTTTTTTTATAATAAAAAAGGTTAGTAAATAATTTCTATACTGGGTAGTAAAGTATATACGTTATCTTAGGTAAGAAGTCGATCAAGAAAAATAAAAAAATAACAAAAGAAATTACTAAAATTATGATTATTTTTTTTCAAAACACTTCAGAGTTTGTAAGCGTTGTTCTAAATATTCGATTCTCTCTAAGAGGTCCAATGCAATACCAATTCCAGGGATATTAACTTCGAGATCGTGATAAAAACTTGCTGCGATTTTTGCGCGTTTTAAGCAACCATTATCAAATCGCCAGGAATTGGGAGTATTACCTTCAGGTTCTATTAATTGATGTTCAACCATTTCAATAACCACTTGTGCTTGTAAGTGCACAGCTTGGCATAATTCTTTTAAATTAAGCCATGATGTAAACTGCTCTACGATAATATTTTTTAAGATTTGTTTGCTCATAATTGCCTTAATAATTCTTTACGTGGATTAAAATACATGAGTTCCGACATTTTTTGATATAACTGTTTTTGTTGATCCGTCTTAGGCTTTGGGATATAAATATTTAAAAGCACATATTGGTCTCCTGGGGGCTGCCCAGGGAGCCCCCGTCCTTTTAAACGAAGTTTTTGACCAGTTTGAGAGCCTGAATGTAAAGTAAGGTCAACAGAACCACCTAAGGTGGGAACCGTGATTTTAGCACCTAGTGCTGCTTCCCATGGTGTTACGGGTAAATTTAAATAAATATTTTTCCCTTCTATCGTGTAAAGATGATGGGGCTGTAAATGGATTTCTAAATATAAATCACCATTAGGTGCACCCCCTATCCCGGGAGAACCTTGCTTTTGTAATCTAATTTGTTGCCCTTGTGTAACCCCTGGAGGAATTTTTACTCGGAGGGTTCGGGTTGTGTAATTTACTTGGCCGGTTTCTGAGTTAAGTATTGGCTCTTGAAAAGTAAGTGTTTTAGTTGTTCCCTGAAAAGCTTCTTCTAAATGAATAGTTACACGACTATGTTGATCTTGACCTCGCTCACTAAACTTTGTTCGAGTCCATCTTCTACCTGTTCCCAATACTCCAAAAAGGGTTTCAAAAAAATCACTGAAATTACTTTGATGAAATGCTTGATAAGAAGCTTCACTATGAGGATGAAATTCCCAATCAGGAGGAGGAGTAAAGTCTTGTCCTTGTTTCCAATCTGCACCCATGGCGTCGTAAGCCTTGCGTTTTTCAGGATCTTTAAGAACTTCGTAAGCTTCTTTAACTTTCTTGAATTTCTCTTCTGCATTTGCTTCTTTACTGACATCGGGATGATATTTTCGAGCTAATTGTCGATATCGCTTTTTAATTTCATTGGCCGTTGTATTACGTGAAAGGCCTAAAATTTTATAATAATCTTGATATTCCATAAGTTTTATATTAACTCTTTCTGAAAGAGCAATATAGAGGGGGCTCAAAAAAATAATTAAAAAAATTAAAGCTGAGCTGCAAAGTAAAGGGATTAAAATTAATTAGAGATTAGAATAATTCAAATTTTCACCGCTCTTAGAGAGCATTTACTAAATCTTTTAATCAGGATCATTTATAATTATTTTACAATAAAAGTAATTTCAAGTGTTAATTTTTAAAGAGTCTATTTTTTTATTTTCGATAATTTCGTCAATCTGGGCAGGAGACAATAACGTTCTTTAGAAGTTGTATATTTAATAATCGTTATTTTACTTTTAATTTAATCATTTTTAATGATTCAATAACACATTTTATCGTTATGGTGGTGAAGTAGCTATTCAATACACCTGAATTAATTTGTTAACGGTTAATTTTCTATTTGTTTTAGTATAAAAGATTTTATGTAATTTTTTAAGGGTTTAATACTTGATGATCAAGGTTTATTAAAATATTCACAAATCTCATTTACTAGATAAAATAAACTGATCTAAAGGAGAATAGAAAAAGTATACCCATAATTTTTGATTAAAAGGAGGAGTTATATTTATTAGATTGTAGTAAGTTATTTATTAATGGACGAACACTTAATGGTAGATAAATTTTATTTAAATGATTGATTAGATAAAATTTTTTTTGAAACATTATGTATGTTACTTAAAGTCTATGATTTTAAAGTGGTGTTAATACCTTTGCTTTTTCCTAAATTTAACAATACAGCTGTGCAAGTTATAAGCATTACTCTCAGAAAAGTAATTATGGGAATCGGTGTCATCCCTCTTGATTTAAGGCGCAGGTTTCTTCACTCAGATATTTACCATGTTCCAATAAAACAGTCGGCTAAAAGAATGTGTTTTAAAGCGTGATTTTTTTAAAAATCTAAGTAAAAATTCTCATAATTGAATTCTACAGTAAAAGCTAGAGCAAGTAGTTGATTTTTATTTATCTTCAATAAAGATAAATAAAAAAGATTGCCCATAAAGTTTTATATGATCTAAAGAACAACTTACTGTCTGGATGACAGCACCTTTGTTTATGTGTCTCAAGATAAATCTTCGATAATTTTTTAATTTTAATCCCTGCCAATCCCATAATAAACTTTAAGAGTCAGAGTTAAAAGTTAAATTAAAATGTCGAATTAATTTTTCTATCAATGATCTTCGGTAGCACTCCTTTGTTCGATAAGTAAAGTTTATTTTGTATATAAAATTAAGCCCAGGTTGATAATGTTCTGTAAGGTTTCCTAGTTTATTTAATCCCTTATCCTCTCTCTATATTATATAGGAGGAGTATTTTTATTTAAAAGTGGTAGACTAGCGAGGTGGGCCGGCGAGCGATGAAGTCTAAAAATATTAATGCCCAAATTCTCTGCTTACTTTAATCATTTATAAAAATTTCTAAAATTTATGAAATGATTATTGTTATTTCCATAATTTTTAGTTTTTGAAGTAATTAATTTTTTGTTAAAATAACAGGAATCCTAAATCACTAGACCCAAAGCAATATTTTTTGTTCTTTTCAATGAGGAAATCATTTTTAATGAGGAAAATCATTTATTTAAAACTATAACATACATCAATGTTCTAATACAAGGATTGCTCATATAGAGCAGTAGACTGTGAACCCCAACATTTACCACCCTCCCCTTTTCTAAAGGGGGTGATCGAATTTAAAGAGTTTTTAGATTAGCTAACATGAATTATAGCACTATTTAATAAACTTAGTTGAGTCTGTATGAATTTACGATTGATGATACATTGAATTTTTATTGATTTATAGTCTATTTTTTGTAGAGTACAGATTATGGTATTTATGGAGCTAATAAAAAAACAGTGTATACTAATATATAATTATCATTATTTTTTGACCTAGTTTAACTTGAAGTTTAGTTGAGGTGGGGGTATTGAAAAAAGGTCACAAGGTTTATCTTCAAAAGATCGCAGAGATATTAACCAAGATAAACATATCCTAATTACAAACTTATCTAGCTTATATAAAGATTCAATGAAGCAAAAACGATTATCATTTTTGCCCTTATTCCTGGATCACAATCATTTTTTAAAAAATGCTATTTTTGCCTGAATTAGATTTATGTCAGTTATTCAATAGATATTGACGGTAATAGTGTAGCGTAATTAAGTGAGCAGCTAGAAGCAATTGAAAATTAATATCAGGGTTTATGGAACGTCCTAAGATATTGTTTCGTTGAGTAACGATAAAGTTAAAACACCTATAAGTTAAGGTAGTATATAAAATAAAAATGGCTGCTATGAGATATTTATTATTTTGATTTACTGGTTTAGTTGACGCAGTAGAAGTAATTTGAAGAGAGTAGTAAGTTTTCATAGATTATTGAAAGCATCTCTCAAACAGTTTCCAAGAAAAAATATGAAAATAAAAATTTTAGCTTAATATGGATATGATGAACCCCATAATTCTCATAGAATTTAGAGAATGTTATCTTCAAATTAAAAAAAGCAATAATGACGAAAGCGAAGCTAAATTAGTAGTATTAGATGTTTTGGGTGGAAGTATGTAGGTATCTACTAATTCCGA
>NZ_NSHJ01000095.1 GCF_002871095.1 Coxiella-like endosymbiont | reverse complement strand
TCATAGATTAATATAATTTTTATTAAACTAAGTTGAAAACTGATAATTTTAAACTTAGTAATATTTCTGGTATTTATAAGAAATATTTTAATCTTTATATTACTTTTTTATTGTTTAAGTGTTTATGACTTTTAAAATTATTGTCTTTCCTTCAGTCGTCTATAATTTTAAGCAAATTAAACTAGAAATTATTTAAAAAAGAATGGAGATACTATGTGTCAAAAGCCTTTGACCCTGTTCTTACATAAGAAATTCTCAACCTTGCACAATTGCTTAAATTAAAATTTTCATCAATACTCTCTATCATGATATTGATAATTTTTTAGGGACAGTATCTGGAACCACTCATTTCAGCAATAATAACCTCAAAGATATTTTAACGATCTTTCTTAAAGATGGTTTTTTTGCTTTAAATTTTTAATTACAATGACGAACTTTCTGTTTCTGTAAGAAGTTTAAGAGCACTTCTAATATTTACTTTAAAAAGGTTCCTATTACATTTCTGTTAGAATTTTATTTCAAAATAATTAAAATAGAGAAATACTAATAGAGAGATACTATAATTATAAAATCCTAAGCCAATCTTCAAATATGCAGATCAACATTATGTAAAATAAATTGCAATCTTACAAAAATTACTAACTTCTTTATAACTAGATATTTCGCTTCTTATCATAAATGAATTTTAAAACGTTTAATTTCTCTCAGAGATTTTCAATTTAAAAAGTAGGAGGGATTTTAGTATATCCCTAATTTTTATAACAAAAAACATCAAAAATAT
This sequence comes from Coxiella-like endosymbiont, assembly GCF_002871095.1. GTDB lineage: Bacteria > Pseudomonadota > Gammaproteobacteria > Coxiellales > Coxiellaceae > Coxiella. The sequence continues at coordinate 12,337 of NZ_NSHJ01000095.1, read as the reverse complement.
CAGAGGAAACAAAAAGTAAGGCCGCAAATTAGTTGATTTTTTTAGATAAGATTTTACGCTTGCGCTACCTCAGCGTTACCAATACGAATAATCATTTAGCCATTCACTGCTCAGATCTCAGGTGCATTTTCACCTTAATTTAATAAAAATTATTTTCCTGACAAGTTTATTAGTTACTAACTTTATTGGTCGTCAATTTATGAGCTGGTAGAAAAATATAATAGCCTTTATTCCCCCTAATTTACAGTATTTATATTGCACTTAGTCGAATTTCTACGCCAAGTCACCTAGAACCTGGCTTTTGTAAGCGCTAACAATTTTAAACATATATATTTTAAAGCAAAAGGAGATTTTGGTAGTTTTCCGTGTAGAAACAACTCTCAATTTAAGCTTAAAGTTTCTAATGTTTTCTTCTCAGAAAGAGTGTATTGCTCTCAATATGTTGATTGAAACAAGGATTTAAATAATTATTTTGGTAGGGTCCGTCGTCGTTACACTAACCATCAAGACAATATCACTCTTTATAATCATATCTATTTACTATTATTGAATAGGTTAGCCAAGCAATACTTTGATCCAAATAAGATAAAAATATTATAAAAAGCTGATCTAAAATTAAATATTTTGTAATCAACAACCTTCTCAATAAAGCGTGGCAACTTATCAACTCAAGTAAATCTTTAATTTATTTAAACTATTACTATTTTAATTTATATGACTTCTCTTAATTATTCAAATTATACTTATTTAAGTATTCTGAATCGACCCAGAAACGCTTTTAGTGGATTACAGTTACCATGTTGATTTTTATCTTAAATAGCATATGGTCATCACGACCTTTTTCTCTACTGCAATGATGAGTGCAATTAAAAAAAGTTGAGGAAAAGAAATGAATCACTGCTAATGAATATCAATATTTCCATAACTCCACATTCATGATTGGAATGGTTTTAATTACATTTTTTCGTAACATCTTAAATTATATTTTTTATATCCCGCTGATTATTATTGCTAATACCGTTAGTCAATTATACCGTGTAGCTTTATTACTTACTAAAGAATAGTTTTAATTATAGTTTAGATATTTATTATTTTAGTTATTCTCATGAACCGTGGATAAAAATCATATATATTCCTTCCTGGGGGCTTAATAAATTTCTTTCAAATGATTAATATATTTTTAGTTTAAAAGTACTTTTTCTAGTGTGAATCATTGATGTCTTTTTGATCGTTACTAGTATTCTATTAACAATTATAATAATTGACTAATTGACACTACGATCCATCTCTACGAGAGTCTATTGAGATGGAATTACAAATTTTCATCTTTATAAATCTTTATAACTACTATCTTTATAACTACTATGGTTATTGCCCCTATACTTTCTTGATTCACAGACTCCTGTATCACAAAAAATATATCAAATAAATAGATTTAGCTTCAAAACTAGAAATTAGAACTACGAATTTCTAGTAAACATTTACTTTCAGACTTTTCAAATTTTAGCCAACCTAATAGTATTTAGTATAGCATTTAGTATTTCGTTAAATTATTGTGTTTTAGTAATTTCTCTTGATCCCTCCTATAACTCCCGTTACTATTCACAACTCCTTTTGTCGTTAGCTAAAAATATGCGTACGCATTACACTAATAAAATTAATTCTACATTGATTGGACAGACTATTACTCTTGCAGGCTGGGTTCAGGGGCGTCGAAATCACGGTAATCTAATTTTTATCGATTTGCGCGACCGAGAGGGAATAGTTCAAGTTGTTTGTGATCCAACTAGACCTTCTACATTTAAGAGTGCTGAAAGTCTTCGAAATGAATATGTCATCAAAGTTGAAGGTATCGTCCGACAACGTCCGAAAGGAATGGTTAATCCAAATATTACTTCTGGAGAAGTTGAAATAGCAGCAACGGATCTAATTCTTTTAAATAAATCTAAACCATTACCCTTTAATATCGATGACTACCAAGAAGTAAGCGAAGAAGTACGCTTAAAATATCGATATCTGGATTTACGACGACCCACAATGGCTCATCGACTCAAAATGCGCTCCTATATCATTCGGGAAATTCGTCGATTTTTAGATAAGCATGGGTTTTTAGACATAGAAACCCCAATATTAACTAAATCTACTCCGGAAGGAGCCCGTGATTATATCATTCCAAGTCGCACTCACCACGGTCATTTCTTTGCCTTACCCCAATCGCCGCAAATTTTTAAAGAAATTTTGATGGTAGCGGGGTTTGATCGATATTACCAAATCGTTCGCTGTTTTCGGGATGAAGATCTCCGGACTGACCGCCAACCCGAATTCACTCAGCTCGATTTAGAAATGGCCTTTGTGGAAGAGAAAGATATTCAGGATTTAATAGAAAACTTGATCCGTTATTTATTTTTCACTTTTTTAAATGTGGATTTACCGAATCCTTTTCCACGTATCACTTATGCAGAAGCAATTAAAAACTATGGTACAGATAGACCTGATCTTCGTAATCCTTTAAAATTTGTCGACGTGAAGGACTTAATGAAAACTGTTGAATTTAAAGTCTTTAAAGAGACAGCCAATGATCCTCAGGGGCGTATAGTTGCTTTACTCTTACCAAAAGGTGCTGAATTAACACGAAAAGCAATTAACGATTACACACGATTAGTCGGTACTTACGGAGCTAAAGGGCTAGGATATATTAAAGTGCATAATATCGACCACAAGCCTAAAGAACTTCAATCCCCAATCTTAAAATTTCTATCAGACCAAATAATTTCTGAGCTTTTACATCGCACTCAAGCACAAAATGGTGATCTAATATTTTTCGGAGCTGATAAAGCAAAAATTGTCAACGAATCTCTTGGAGTTTTACGGGACCAATTATGTATAGATCGTAATTTATATGTAGGAGAATGGAAACCATTATGGGTTGTGGACTTTCCAATGTTTGAACGGGAAGACGTAGGAAAAGATTGGCAAGTGTTACATCATCCTTTCACAGCTCCCCAAGACACAGATTTTACGAAAATAATGTCTAACCCGGGGGGGGCGCTCTCACGTGCTTATGATATGGTCCTTAATGGAAGCGAAATTGGGGGTGGATCTATTCGTATTAACAATATTGACATGCAATACACAATATTAAAAATTCTTGGTATTTCAAAAGAAGTAGCCCAAACCCAATTTGGGCACTTACTAATGGCATTACAATTTGGATGCCCACCCATTGGAGGAATTGCCTTTGGATTGGATCGCTTAGTAGCCATCATGATTGGAGCTCCTTGCATTCGGGATGTAATTGCTTTTCCGAAAACCCAAACAGCGCATTGTCCTTTAACAAATGCTCCTGCTCCTATTGAAATTCAACAATTAGAAACTTTAGGCCTCAAAGTAAAAAATAGAAAATAGGTGAATAATGGCTGGACATAGTAAATGGGCAAATATTAAGCACGTGAAATCTCGCCAGGACATCAAACGCGGCAAGGTTTTTACTAAATTAATTCGTGAAATTATTGTAGCTACACGTCTAGGAGGCGAAGATATAAATTCCAACCCTGGATTACGCACTATAGTCGATAAAGCATTTAGTGCTAACATGCCGAAAGATACCATTAATCGGGCTATTAAACGTTGTGTAAAAACAGCAGCTGCGGATCATTTAATCAAAGTACGCTATGAAGGGTATGGTCCTTATGGTGTAGCTATAATGGTGGATTGTTTAACCGATAACCGAAATCGTACAGTGGCTGAAGTGCGACATCTTTTCAGTAAGTACGGAGGTAATTTGGCCGCAGCAGGATCAGTTTCATATTTATTTAAACAACAAGGAGTTATCACCTTTACTCCACAAAATAATGAAGAAAAAATTATAGAGGTCTCTTTAAAGGCTGGTGCTGATGACGTAAATACAAATGAGGAAGGTAATATTAATGTCCTAACAAGTCCTGAAGTCTTTGAGCATGTGCGCAAAGCAATGAAAGCTAGCAACCTTATTCCTTCTCATGCTAAAATTATTATGTTTGCTTCAACAAAAGTTAAACTAAATAAAGAAAGTGCCGAACAAATGGAGAGATTCATAGAAATGTTAGAAAATCTTGATGATGTCCAAAATATTTATTCTAATGCAGATTATGATAAGTAAGTATCTTAGAATAGTAAGATAAACCCAGCTGAAACAAATTGTAATTAGCAGCGATTCAGGATCACAAATTACCGGCTACAGCATTATTTAATTAAAAAGTTATCGATCAAAGTTATATAATATTTAAGTATATCAAACCTTAGGTCCACTCTTTGAATTATTTTTTTGAATTATCGACTCCAAAAATCGAGATAGGATTAAGTAAGGTAATCGCTAATCATCAACTCAACGAAGCAGTTATTAAAGAGGTATTTACTTTTTATAATCCATCATTTAGCTTTAACACTAAAACAGAGCTTGTAGTGCTGCTTTTTATAACTACTGTAGTTTTTAATTTATACCTTACCTGGTTGTCGCTGAATAGAAAACACACGAGTGCACGTATTAAATCAAACAAGCCGTCATAGGCTATGGTATAGAAAACCACAAGCACAACTACAAAAATACCAATGTAAGATATGAGGATTCGAATAGTGTTGTTAGAATTAGCAAAAGCGCTGCTAACCACCGATGCGGTTAATGTATGAGTGATTATTTTATGCCATATAATTACTTTCTATTTAACCGAAAAATTAATACAAATCTAACAAAAATTTCCTTAGTTTTATGATTTTATAAGCATAAAAATCTCCCAATTAAAACAAATTCATTTAACATAAATTAGTAAATAAATTAAGTTAAAAAAGAAGAGATACCTGATCAGACAGATTCTCAAAGAATTATTTTAAAAAAACGCTCCTTATGTATTACTCGAAGTGTGCGAAATAGGCTATAAAATTGCATAGCACCTTTATCAATATTTTAATAACTTCCCGATATCGGTAAAGAAATAGTACTCTATACTCATCTTGTTGTTGTGCCTTAAAATCCTAATACACTGTATGGCTTCAACACAATAAATCTGGCTATCGTTTATCCTTCTTCCTCGCACGTGAATTAAAATTAAAGTAAATGATGTTGAGCCGAAAAATTAGCATTCACAATATTCTCTGATCTGAAACTTACCTGGACCAGATGAATTTATATCTTGTATTATCAAACAAAATATTCATTAATTCATAAGAATTTCAGGAATTGACCGAAAAAAACAACAGAAAATTTAATTATTGAAACCAAAGATTCTTTAATAAGCTGGAAATCAAATATAAGTTCTCATAACGAAAAAATTAATGCAACCTTTCTATCACTGCCACGTAACATGCTATTAATGCTTTAATCACATTAGATTATATAACTCCAAAGAAGTTAAAAGTGCATTTATTTATCATGCAGTGCAGGAAAGTAAAGTAAACAAGTGACGACTTTTAATTTACACCAAGCATTAAAAATAATAGTAGAAGTCTGTCCAATCATGGAAAATCTCTTAATAGGATATACCTCTTTATGGAGTCGAGCCAAGCTGTAGTAGAATATATTTTATTCGTCCACTCCCTCGATATTAAATAATTACATTGGTTAATTAACTGTATGGAAACAAATAGATATTTTTATTTGTGCAGAAATCAAACATCAGGCAGCCTTAGGTTATATGTTAATTTTTAAGTTCCGCTAAAATTGGATAAAACAATTCCTAACCTATATAAAAACAACTCCTAACTTCTTTTTTATATTATATTCTTATATGGATATCCTTATATGGAATGCACAATCGGACTTAAAACAAACTTCAGGGCTTGTTTTAGAAAGAGGAAGTGATTTAACAGCTTTGCTTACAAAGCTTAAAGTACACGATGTCTATTTATTTGTTAATAACGAAATTCATCGATTAAATCTAGTGGTTGAAGCAGTGTTATATCGAGCGTTAGAAGATTTCTAATTGGAGAGCATGATTGGCGAAGGTCCTACAGCTTATTTTAATTAAATTAGATTTACCTCTTTTTAATTGAGTAAGCATTACTACCAACCCACAGAGTGTTATTCATCTCCCTTCCAAGTAATCCTTTTGGAATTTTTTACCCAACTAATCTAGAATTTTACCACCTCAACGATTTAGTTCGCATAGTAAGTCAAACAGCTAACATTTTAAGGGTACATATTTAGGAAAAAGTTACTTAAAAATTAGGCTCCTCACTATTTCATCAGCACTCCCATATTGCAAATCGCTTACTGCAGCGAATTCATGACTTTTCAAAAACTTCAAGCTTATAGAATCATTCCTAAAAATATCCCTAATGAGGTGCTAGATTTATTAAATGTCGATAATCATAGTTTAGATGTGATGGATTGAAAATTACTTCACACTATTTAAAAAATTCCAAAAGGAGGATCTATCAGAATCGAGAATCTTACGACAGCTATTTCTCTAAGAAACCTAGCTCTCTCAAAGAGGTTATTGAACTTTCTTGAATTCAAGAAGAGTGTATTATTCGTATACTTCGAAGTCGTATCTCTACAGAACAAGCCTACCACCATTTGAAATTATCCGTATATTTTTCCACTTCAGAAGAACGACTACCCATCGAAAACTATAACCTAAACTTTACTATCTTATCCAATAAAGTTTTTACTTAATAGGTCAGAGAACTCAAAGAACCAAAATTATAATCTACAAAGCGATTACCCATTGAGCAATGGGTGTATCTTAAGGCTACATTTAAAAACAGAATGTCAAAGAATTTACTAAATATATTTTAGTTTTTGTCAGCGTTATTTTTTGATGATAAGCTTAATCTTTACTTTAAAAGTAGGAAATAATTTTTTATTAACTTAAATTAATATACGTTTACATGTTAATGATAGTATCTTTTTAATAATTGGTATTATTTCCGCTACTTATTATGCTTTACCCTCATAATTAATTTTTTTACATTAAAGTATTTATTATTTATGTGAGACTTGTGTGTATATTGCTTTTACCTCAGTCTACCTATCACTATTTTAATTTTTATCACCTTATCTTAATTCTTAATGATGGCTAATTATTGCATCTTTTAGATGCTTATTGCACAGTGGATTTTTCATCATTCTAGAAAGTTTGGTTAATTCATTAAAAGCAATTTACGTATTTATGCTCAAGGCTGTTCTTTATATGATTTTTTTTAATCTACACAAGCACTTAAGCACTTTTATTACATTTAAGTAATGTGAAAAACTTTGTTCTTTTCATTATAGCTGCTTTTTATCTTCATATCACTCGTTCATTGAGTGATAACATACACACTACAATCATCCCCACATTTTAAATACTCTTCTATTTTAAACTTTTTTTAACTTTATCGAATATCACGCCAGTAAATATTTTAAGAGCTCTTTATGTAGGATTAAATATCCTAGCAAGCTACCTATGGTTTATTTACTTCTATAGATTATCAATCATCATTAGCTAAGTGTAAAGTATCAATAATCTAGAACGTTACTCTGGTATTCCGTGGAAACATTTCAAATACCTTAGACCGTCTTAAAATTATTTTAATAATAGCTTGAATGCTTATTTCGAATATCTTCAATATTACAATAGTTTTATTTCCCCACCAAAAAATTATATCTTAATTTTTTAATTCATTATTGCTTAATTAATTTTTATTATTTTTATTTATCTAATTGAGTGTTGCTATTTATTTTTATGAGAGGGATAACTTATACCTAGACTCTTCTTTGCATAGTAAAAATACTATAGCTGTTACCCAAGGTCCTTTTAACTCACTCACAATCTTTTAACTCACTCACAATCTTTCTCTAGCATAATGGATCCTTCATGTAGTGCCTGGCTTTATTTCGGAAGTAGAGTAGGGGCTAGGAAACTTGTTGATTTATTTTGTTATTATTGGTAGAGTATTTTCAGTCTTTATTATTTTTTGGCGAAGTTTCACTTTACTAGGTGTACGTAAAGAGCAACAGAAAAAAGTATTTTAATACCTTGAAACACTCTCTACATACGTGATGAACTTACTCTCCCTGTCATAAACAGTTTAAATCTACAGGTTAAAAAGATGTACTACTCAAGCATCTTTGCTAAAATTAATCCATAATTCATACAACAGATAGGAAAAACATGAGCGAACTCACTCTATGGAGTTTTATCAGTAATACCAGCTTTGTGGTTAAATTTGTAATCTCTCTTTTATTGCTAGCTTCCATTACTTCATGGTCTATTATTCTTCAACGGCTTCTTTTATTACGCCAAACTCGCAAAGAAATAAAGAAATTTGAAGATCTTTTTAGATCTGGAAGCAATTTAACTACGCTATATCATCAACTCACAAAAAAAAAGAATAAACTTTCAAGTACAGCTAGTATTTTTTTTGCTGGGTTTAATGCATTTTTTCGTTTAAAACAAGAATCTAATCCCACTACAGAGGCTATTTTAGAAGTAACACAACGTGCCATGCGTATTGCCCAAAGACGGGAAGTAGATTTTTTAGAACGTAATTTAAATTTTTTAGCAACAGTCGGTTCAACCAGTCCTTATGTAGGATTGTTTGGCACTGTCTGGGGAATAATGAGTTCGTTTCAAGCTTTAGGGGCTGTCCAACAGGTTACTATTTCTATAGTAGCTCCTGGGATTTCAGAAGCCTTAATTACAACTGCCATAGGGCTTTTCGCTGCTATACCCGCTGTAATTGCTTACAATCGTTTTACCAGTGGGTTAGAAGAAATAACTCAAGGTTACGATAATTTTCAAGAAGAATTTTTAACTCTATTACATCGAAAATCTTATAGTGTAAGGAAAGAAAATGCGAAAACGACCATTAGCTGAGATCAATATGGTTCCTTATATTGATGTCATGTTAGTTTTATTAGTTATTTTTATGATCACTACACCGATTTTAACACAAGGCGTTAATGTCAGGCTTCCAGAAGCCGCTGCGAATACAATTGTTTCACATCAAAAAGACCCAATCATTGTCAGTATTGATAGTCACGGAAATTATTTTCTTAATATTGCAAAAGAACCCTCTCGGCCAATAAGAACTCAAGATTTAGTTACTCAAGTCGCCTCTGTTTTACAATTAGCTAACCAAAATAATGAAAAACAAGAAATTTATGTGAAAGGTGATCAAAAAGTAACCTATGGAAAAATCGTTCAAATGATGGTTTTATTACAAGATGTCGGCGCTAACAGTATAGGACTTATGACTCAAAATCCACCCTCTTAAAATAAACTTTTTATTTTGAACTTTTTTAAGAACTAAAATATTATCATATGCTTACTTATACACTATCTAATTAATTCTATTACTTTTATCACTATTAAAACAACTTTAAGTGACCCATCAAAAACAGATAATTCTGATAAGTTGGTTTAATGGTCGTAGAATTAATTAGATCTAATACTTACAAACCAATAATAACCTTTAAAAAAATTATATGTGCTACCGAAAATTCCAATATTAATATAATATTAGAATGAATATAATATTAACCCAAAAAATTAGAAAAAACTTGATACTCAAAGACTAGAGAAATTTTATGAGCAAATTTTAATAGAAGCTACAATTTCTAAACTGATCATATTCGATGATTCTGATACCCAAGAGCCTCTCCCCACTTTTATAAATCTAAATACCGCTAACAGATAGAGAAATAAAACCCTTACAATAGCAACAATCTCTTTAGAAAGAGATAAACAGATCATTTAAAACTCAATACGAGAACCCTTTTATCTTGACACCAAATGCATCAGCACCTAAAATTGTAGCAGTAGAAACGTAAGACAGATAAGACAGACGGAAAAAATCAAAGACGGAAAAAATCTTGGATACTAGTCAGTAAAGTAGTGAAGGTTAGTATCAAAAAACTGCTCAGAAAATAAATATCCAGAAGAATTTCCTTCCTATCTTGATAATTTCGATCAATTAATAATCACACAGATTTTTACCAACAGAATACTTGTTTATTTATTAAAATTATGAGTGCCAGATTTCTAGTGCAATTATCGCTCTCCCAAATATCGAGATAACTTTGAAAAACAATAAATTACCCAGAGGTTAGCCTCACTATATTTTTTCTCTCTCCATCTTAGATGGATTAAATTTTTTAAGCGCTGGAAGCAACTAAAACAAGTTTTAATTTATTATTCCAGTCTTATTAAAAATATTCTATATATTTTGGGAAAAACCTCCTTTGAAAAACAAACGACCAGCATTTTTAGAGTCTTTAAAAAAATTAGATCAAAAATTCTAAAAAAATATATAATGAAACTGCCTTATAAAAATGTTTTCTATGCTCTCTTTAAAAAAAGAGTATATTTGTCATAACATATTATATTTCTAAATAACTCCTAACTTTTAGGAGCTAACATTTTTTCTTACAGGTTGTTTCCAAAAAGATTTTTTCCAGTCTAAATATGATTTTTCTAAATTCTTCTATTGCGGAACTTGTTTAATAAATTATGCTCCTCTTCCATCCTGCTCTAACTAATAGAGGAATTGTAGGAGAAGAAATAAATAAATTGTGTAAACTATCTTATTTCATCTTCTTTTTAAAGAATAATCCTCCACATATCTAAAATTTCTATTCATCTGATCTTTATTGATCAATTATGCTGGTACAGCGATTTATTAAATTATTTGATAGTGATTCTTTTGATCCTCTGATCTAACGTCCTATTATTAGAAATATATATTAAAATAGTTAAGATAGTTTGATGATTTCTTATATTCTCTGCTAATAGAAGTTTCTTATAAGCAGATTTATGTAAATAAATCCATAGCGCTGCCAAAACACCTGAGTTCCGTTTTTGAGAATATTATTTTAGGCTCTATCATCTCCGATATTATTAAATTTTTTATCTATACTATAATACATGGATGTTATTAGTCGATATTAATACCCTAAATTACTAATCGTTTTTTCCGGTATAGTATCTGCTAGTTTCAGAATTAAAATTACACTTAAATTTAATAAAGAAATCAAATACCAACTTTAGAAAAAAAGTGTCTACTAAATTAAGCATTATTTTGATGATTTTTTTATACCCTTTAATAATAGCATATATATTATAAGATAATTGACCTACTTATATACTTCGCAGAGTCGTGAAATTCAATATCAACCTGCTACTATAGTTATAATGTGTATAACGTGCTGTTATAGTTATTTTATACGATAGATTATCAGAAAAATTTGAAAAATTATTTAATCAAGATTTTTTCAATTTTTTTAAAAGCCACTTACTTTAAGAATCCCGATTGATTCGATCTCTTAGTTATCAGAATATATAAAGCATTTCCTTAAACAAAAATTTATCTTTCTTTAAAAGTTTAGAAAACTTTAACAAAAAATATCTTGGGCACGAATGTAAATCATTAATACTTCTAGATATTTTAGATTAGAATATAAAGTCATCGAAAAAAAGTCAGTTTTTTCACTTTTTCCCCAAGATCTGACTCAGAATAATGAGAAGAGTGTGAAATACTTTGGGATATAAAGCAGAGGCTTTTACAAACGCCTATATAGTTAATCGAATATAGTAGGATAATCTACATCCGCTAAAACTTAGACGTCGTATAACTGATAAAAGTCAAAAAACCTATCTCTTGTTCTTTTAGAATTCCATGTGCCTTCTGGCAATTGATTTGAGAAGCCGTCTTATCTGTTTTTGAAAAGCTATTAACAACTCTCCTATAAGTATTTCTTATAGGTATTGGTTAATATAATAGTTTTTTGCTTATTCTTTCAAAAGAAGATAGGGCTCAATATACAGTTTTCCTTCATTCCAACTAGCTACATAAAGTTAATTAATCATTAAACGGGGATCTTTAGATTCACTATATTAAATAAATTAAACAAAGCGTTAATATTAATAGAATACAAATAAGATACACCTTATACAGTAGTTCTTTGGGCTCACGCCTCCTAGATCGTTTATACTATAAATTAAATAACTAGCTTCAGATGTTCAGATAAAGAAAACACATAATCAACTATTAAATTGTCGGGACCGAAAAAGACTATTTAGGGTAGAGGTATACTACAGGTTTGTTCTTAATGATAATGAAAAATACTTCTAGGAAGAACACAAATAAAAATCTGTAATTTAATCTCTAACTTTTTAAAAACTAGACCAATTAAATTTTTTAATCCTACAAGGGAAGTATAAAAATATTTTTTCTGTGCGGAAAATCAAAGAGCGGGATAGTAGCTTAATTAATGACGATACCGTTTCGTAGCATGTAAAGCAATTAATATTGAATTAAAATAATTAAAACCATTCCCAGTATGAATTGATCCAAATCAACTTTGAGATGAGTTTCCAAG
>NZ_NSHJ01000094.1 GCF_002871095.1 Coxiella-like endosymbiont | reverse complement strand
CTTGACAATGAAAGGTGACTAACTAACACAGCTATGGATAAATGATGGTGTTTTCTAAACCCATACTCTTACCTTCTTCTCCCCCCCTTTTTTTTCCGCTTACCCTAACAAAAATTCTTGCTACATGACCTTTATTATTTACATTAAGAGCTTCTTACAATTTTTTAGTACCAAGAAGAATACGACTATTTCTCTCCCCATGTGACTGTAATTACACTTCCAGAAATGGGCATCTCATATCTTGAGACAAAAATAACGGAAGGATTGTCTATTTTTTAACCCAGAATTGCTCATAGCAAACACACCAATTTTATTTACCGCTCTGAACTAATTTTTTATAGCATGAATAATCCAAAAATGAATATCATTTTTTTCAAAAAAAATAATGGCATTTAGTTATCTAGTATATGTTCTAGTAGTCGTAGCCCGGCGGGGATAGCCTCTTCCTTAGTAATATGACCTAAAATAAATAACGTAATTTTTTGTTTTACGGAATTGCCTAAGCCATACGGAACTTTTTCGTAACTTAGGTTATTTTTTGGGAACCAGAATGTAGACGATGAATATAAACTCATTGAATGGAATTAACAATGATCAACTAACGAATGTAATTTTTCAGTTAAAGATAAAATTGGTTCGACGTGTATTTCCATTAATAGAATTAATGTATCTTGAGGCAATTGTAATCACTGTGTACGACACGTACAATAATTTATTGTCGTGACTTCTGGACCGTAATATATAAAAGTTAGATAATTATTTCTAATTTGACATAAAATTTATATAGCAACAAAGTAGATTTTTTTACCTCAAGATTACACCGCTAATTACAAAAATACTAAATCGTCAACCAACCTATGAGCCCTCAGAATACGTAATCAAATGCCGAAAGGCCTGTATAGCTCAACAGGGTTAGGATTCCATATTTACATTACTTAATAAAATAGGAATTGGAAAAATCCATGAAAACCTTAATTTTCTAACATAAGAAAACTTTTCATAAAGCTAATTCGTTAATAATAATGTTAACAACAATATTGTATTCTTCACAGTTTTGACTGTGACCGTGTTATTATATATATTCTAAGCTATAGCTTTAGCAAAAAAAAATGATTTTAATTTTTAGCATTCTTCTTCTTGCATTACCTAAAGAAAAAATCTAGAGCGGAAAAACTTTACACTAATATTTTAAGCTAATCATAGTTTAAAACTTTAACAAACTCTTTTATGGAAGTAAGTAATAATAAAATCTGAAACAAACCCTTTTAATTATTATCAAACTTTTTATTATAGTAGTAGAAGTTTATTCTAGAAATTTTTAAGCCATAATAACCCAACAGATTTAATCATTATAAATCGGCTACTCACTTAATAAGGTCAGAGAGAGCACCCAGGGGGATCTAAAAAAACGGTACTTCATTTAATAAATAATACCTCAATAGAGATGATCAAATTTTATAATAAAAAAATCTGCTCTTTCCGGATTATCAAGTTCTACTTTGCACAGTGCAGAACTCTAACTTAGTAAAGCCTACTTCCTAAGTTTTAGAATTATTAAATTGAAAAGCTACTTTAGCTGTTTGAGGAAAAAGTCCATATAAACTAGATATGTATTTATATTTAATAACTTAACTTTAAATAAGAATATTTGTAAATTTAACTGTATCTTAAAATATATTGAATGACGTTAAATCACTTTAATGATATAGTATCCATCTATCATACTACTAAAACTAACCATATTAACACTAGCTTCAACTATAACTGAATTGCCTATTTAATTTTAATAATTCATTAGTTGGGTTATTATATTAAATTCATAATGAACTCAACTGTTTTAATATACCATACCAATATAAGCATGATTACTATATTCACAAAATATATATCAAGAATCAGAAAGAGCTATTGAGTCTATACCTTAATACATTTAATAATGCGTTAAATATAGGTCGTTCTTTAGAAAACAGCTAACCCCCAACCGAATTTTTTTTGGTTTTGATTGAGACAAGAATCCATACAAATCCCGACCCCCTACCAAAACAACACCTCACAGAGGACGGCTAACCTGATACCCCCCCATATTTAACCTACCATCCCATCACTTCTCCTGGTTGAATATTTTAAATTAGTGAACTTTGTATCAAACGCTGAGGTTTTATCAAACATCTAGGAGCAATTCGAGCATCACTAAACACTTCTCCAATACCCATAAATTGATCAGCTTGAGTACGTAACCGTACAAAGCCCTGAATAGAAGCATGCGGTACCATTATAGTTTGTCCCTGCTGCAAATAAAAAATACTCACGTTACTTAACCTAAGGACAGGAAAATGAGTCACCATACTTTCAATTGGTAATAAATAACTATCCAAAGAATCTTTATTCTGGTTTTCATATTCTTGCTCTAAACGTACTAGAGAAACCATTTGATTTTCGAGATAATGAATTATGCTTAATCGACGTAAAGCTATTACATGAGCACCACATCCCAAGGCTTCACCTAAATCATCTACTAAAGTTCTTATATAAGTACCCTTACTACAATGTATATAAAAATTAGCTATTTTCTCATGAAAATCAAGTAAATTTAATTGATAAATAGTAACGAACCGAGATTTACGTTGAATTTCAATACCTTGGTGAGCTAATTTATATAAGGGTTGTCCTTTATATTTTAACGCAGAATACATTGAAGGAGTCTGTTCAATTATCCCACAAAATGATCTTATTGTTTTTTCAAACTCAGGTTTGGATAATTCAGGAACAGAACGTTGAGAAATAATTTTAGCTTCACTATCACCGCTTGCTGTACGAATTCCCAATCGAATTTTTACGAGATATCTTTTATCAGCTTCTAATAAATATTTAGAAAATTTAGTAGCTTCACCTAGGCATATCGGTAACATGCCATTGGCAAGAGGGTCTAAACTTCCGGTATGCCCTGCTTTTTTAGCATGAAACAAATTTTTAATTCGTTGCACCGCATTGTTAGAAGTAATTCCTTGAGGTTTATCTAATAACAAAAGACCATCAATGCTCCGCCTGATAATTTTTTGTCCCTTACTCTTTAGTATCATCTTGAATAGCTCGTTTGATAAGCAATGAAATTTTATCAGCTCTTTCAATGCTTTCATCGTAAACAAAGCGTAATTTAGGGATATAACGCAATATACTCGTTTCTGCAAGTAAATGCTGTAGATAACCCGTAGCTTTATGAAAAGCTTTCTGAACTTCTTGAAGATTTCGCTCTTCGAATAATGTATAAAAAACTTTAGCTTGCTTTAAATCAGGAGACATAGAAACAGCTGTTAAAGAAATAAATGCTAATCGAGGATCATGAACTTCTTTTTTTAGAAGTTCAGCTAGCTGCCTCTGAATAAGGTCACCTACTTGCTGTTGGCGTTGATTTGACATTATTAAATAATCTTCCGCTCAACTTTAACTTTTTCGTAAACTTCAATGTGATCGTCTATTTTCACGTCATTATAATTTTTTATGCCAATACCACATTCTATACCTTGACGAACTTCTACTACATCTTCTTTATAACGACGTAAAGATTCTAATTGTCCTTCGTAAATAACCACATGATCACGTAACACACGAATAGGTAAATGACGGCGGACTATCCCTTCCACCACCATACAGCCAGCAATGAAACCAAATTTGGAAGAACGAAAAACTTGCCGCACTTGGAGAAGGCCTATAATTTTTTCCTTAAATTCGGGGGCGAGTAATCCACTTAGAGCTTTTTTCATTTCATCAATTAAGTTGTAAATTACGCTGTAATAACGTAAATCAACACCTTCTCGTTCCACCAAAGTTCGCGTAGGTAAATCAGCCCGAACATTAAAGCCAATAATTACTGCATCGGATGCAATAGCTAAATGTACATCTGATTCCGTAATTCCACCTACCCCACTAGCAATAATTTTTACCTTAACCTCATCAGTGGATAATTTATTAAGAGCTTCCGTCAAAGCTTCTAACGAACCTTGTACATCTGCTTTTAATAAAATATTTAAAGCACTTTGCTCACCTTCATTCATAGAATCGAAGATACGTTCCAAATGGGCTGTTTGTTTTTTCGCTAAGCGAATTTCACGGTATTTTCCTTGACGAAAGCGTGCAATTTCACGAGCTTTATGTTCATTCTGAACTACTACCGCTTTTTCACCTGCCGTGGCAGTCCCAGAAAGCCCTAATACTTCTACAGGTATTGAAGGGCCCGCTTGGTAGCATGGTTGACCGTCATCACCAATCATAGCTCGGATTCGACCATATTGGCGACCCACTAACAATATATCGCCTGGATGTAACTCTCCACTCATCACTAAGATAGTAGCTACAGGACCACGACCCTTATCTAAACGAGATTCAATTACCACCCCTCGTGCAGGCCCCTGGTCTACAGCTTTCAATTCCAGTACCTCAGCCTGAAGCAAAATACATTCCAATAAAGAATTAATGCCCTCCCCCGTCTTTGCCGAAATGAGCTGAAACATGGTTTCTCCACCCCATTCTTCCGGAATAATTTCTTGTTTCGATAATTCAGTTTTAATTCGATCTGGATCGGCTTCTAGTTTATCTATTTTATTAATAGCTACTACTAAGGGAACCTTCGCTGCTCGAGCATGTTGGATTGCTTCAACTGTCTGAGGCATTACCCCATCATCAGCAGCTACCACCAAAACTACAATATCTGTACATTTCACTCCACGAGCTCGCATAGCGGTAAATGCTTCATGTCCAGGTGTATCTAAGAAGGTGATCATTCCTGATTTAGTTTTTACATGATAAGCACCAATATGTTGAGTAATACCTCCAGCTTCAATACTTGTGAGTTTACTTCGGCGAATATAATCTAAAACTGATGTTTTTCCATGATCTACATGGCCCATGATTGTCACTACTGGAGGTCGTGATCGGGTTTCCCCCCCTAGGTCTCCTAAAGTAGCCTCTAAATTTTCTTCTACAGTATCACCTTTAAGAAGCTTAACTTTATGACCCATTTCTTCAACAACAATTGCCGCTGTTTCTTGGTCGATCCGCTGGTTAATAGTAACCATTGCTCCCATTTTCATCATAGTTTTAATAACTTCTGCCGCTTTTATAGAGATCTTTTGGGCTAGATCTGCTACAGTAATAGATTCCGGCAGGTTAACCTCACGGATAACAGGAGCAGTTGGCTTTGCAAAACTATGTTCAAGCCTTGAGCTAGCCTTTTCTGTCTCTAAATAACTTGACTTACGTCGACGACGTTCCTCAGCAAGTTTTGACATATGGAGTTCTTCACGCTCCTCCCATTCGTCCTCTTCTTCATTTTTACGTCCACCTCGTGATTCTTTACGCACTCCTTTTTTAGGGACTGCTTTGCTTTCAAGGGGTTTCTTTTGATCTTCTAGTTTATCCCTAGATTTAGGAGCTACTTGTAGTTCCACAGCAGGTGTCACTTCTTTTTCCTTAGCTTTTTTAGTTTCTGATAAGGCTATTTCAGAGATACTAAGAAGAGACTCCTGAGATACTGCTTTTTCAGATATTTCTATGGGTTTTAGATATGCGCGCTTAGAACGTATTTCTACATTAACGCTCTTCTTTCCTAATTTAACAACACTCAGCTTCTTACGTTTTAAGATAATTTTTGAATTTTTTTTATCTAATGGAGAACTACCAGTAGTTTTTAAATGTAAAAGTAATTTACGTTTTTGGTCATCAGTAACAGTTTGATCGACGTGAAAAATACGAACACCTGCCTCTTTTAGTTGCTCCAAAAGACGTTCCGGTGTTATCCGCACTAAGTCAGCCAATTGTTTGACACTCATGTCAGCCATAATTTATTAACTCTTACTTATTTTTCTAAAAACCAATGGGCTCTTGCCGCCATAATTAATTTAGCAGCAAAATCCTGATCAATATCAATGATCTCTTTTAAATCGTCCACTGATTTTTCCGCTAAATCTTCTCGAGTAGTTACTTCATGAGACAAGAGCTGACAGGCTACATCTTTCGTCATACCTTCGATTGTCAATAAATCTTCTAGGAAATCTTTTACTCCTAATGCTTCTTGATTAGCAATTTCTTGCGTAAGTAAAAAGTTACTTGCACGACGTTGCAATTCAGTTGCAATCTCATCATCAAACCCTTCAACATTTTGAAGTTCCTCTTTTGGAACATAAGCTACTTCTTCTAAGCTAGTAAAACCTTCTTGAATTAAAGCATTAGCGACTTCTTCATCGACATCTAATTTTTCCATAAAAATAGATTTAATATTACCAGCTTCTTTTTCATGTTTTTGTGCCATTTCAGTTTCACTCATGACATTAAGTATCCAACTGGTCAATTCACTAGCCAAACGAACATTTTGTCCATTACGTCCAATGGCTTGAGATAATTGTTCTTCGGAAACTGCAAGCTCCATAGTATGAGATTCTTCATCGACTACAATGGAGGTAATTTCTGCTGGAGCCATGGCGTTAATCACTAATTGTGCGGGATTATCATCCCATAAAATAATATCGATACGCTCACCTCCTAATTCATTAGAAACCGCTTGAACACGCGAGCCACGCATTCCCACACAAGCACCAATTGGATCAATTCGACCATCATTCGTTTTAACAGCAATTTTCGCCCGCGAACCAGGATCTCGTGCAGCACCTTTAATCTCAATTACTTCTTCACTAATTTCTGGTACTTCAATTTTGAATAATTCAATTAAAAATTCAGGTCGCGTACGGCTTACTAATAATTGAGGTCCTCGTTTATCCTGCCGAACAGCAGATAAATACACACGTAAACGATCATTAACCCGGAAGGCCTCACGTGGAATCATCTCTTCTCTCGGTAATAATGCTTCCGCATTCTCGCCCATATCTAAGATAATACTATCACGAGTAACCCGCTTAGCTACCCCAATCACGAGTTCTCCAACCCGCTTCCCATAGTGTTGAATAATTTTTTCTCGTTCAGCTTCGCGGACCTTTTGAATAATAACTTGCTTAGCTTGTTGGGCCGCAATACGACCAAATTTTACCGACTCAACAGGCTCTTCAATCACATCACCCACTTCCAAATCAGAATCAATCTCTCGTGCTCGGCTTAAAGGAATTTGTTGACCAGGCGACTCTAAGGAGTCTTCATTCTCTACTACTGTCCAACAGCGAAAAGTTTCATAATACCCAGTTTTTTGATCAATAGAGACACAAATTTTAACATCATGCTCATCATAACGTTTTGCTGTTACAGTAGCTAAGGCCGTTTCGATAGCTTCGAAGATAACTTCTTTCGGGACTCCACGTTCATTAGACATTGAGTCAACTATTAATAAAATGTCTTTATTCATTTTTTAAGTCTCAAAAATCTGCTATCAAATTCGTTCTTTCTATTTTTCATCCCAGCCTTTTTTTTACTATCATGATTATATTGTCAGTTTTTACAGTGAGCCTTACTGTGTCATTCACCATCTTTATACCATGAAAATTTGGTATTATTCTCTTTGTGGTTTATAAGAGGCGTGTTTTAAGTTTTACCTCTCATCATAAAATCGACCATAATTACCAACCATATTTAAAGGCCATACAAACTTGGTTAAGAAATTTTTAAATTATAATGGCTACTTATGAGATCCTCAACATCCAATAATTCATTCAGTTAACAACTGATTTTAGCCCAATCGCCAAGAGTTACTTACGCCTTCTGAGGGACTGAAGAGTATCTGGGATCACTCACAATATATTTTACCTTCCTTTTTTGGGAGATCTCTCACAGTAATCCTTATTAACTTAAATCTAAAGGGTTCTAGTGCTGGTATAATTATACGCTGTAGTATTTTTGTGTTTCATTTATTTATCCCCCCTTTACTCAAAAATAAAAAAGGGCATACAGCCCCTCCTTATCTAAAAATATATTTTTAACGGGATTTTATATTTATTTTTAAATCTTCAGTAGCGGGGGTAGGATTTGAACCTACGACCTTCGGGTTATGAGCCCGACGAGCTGCCAAACTGCTCCACCCCGCATCGTATTAATATTATAAACATTATATTATAGATAAATCAATCAAATAATAAGCGTCGTACAATTTATATAAAAATGTGGCTTAAATTAGGAGAGGTACTCAACTTTTGAGTCGTAAATTCTTCAGAGATCTTACACTTCTTGGGTTGCATCTATTCTCAGAGTCTCTTAAGATCAACAATTATAATTACCATCATATGAACACGGAATAATGAGTATTTGTGTGATTGTAAAACCACTTCTAAGTTCTAGTAAAGCTGTATTTTGATTCCTTGTCTTCTTTATAAAAGAAGATGAATGATATCAATATTAATATTATTGATATTAAATGAAGTAGCAAATCCTAAAAGAAAGATTGCAATAAATTAATTTGAAGGAATAAAAATATTCTTATGATCATAGTAATAAATAAAGCTGTAATTATAGATTCCTTCCAGTACCTAAAGGAATAAATGCTTACTCTGGGTAATTGCTTAATTATTGATAATGACTCTTCATGGAATATTTTAACATCGAACCAAAATGACTTAAAGTATACTTAACGTGACATGTTTAACCTCTTTTCTTATCAATGATTGAAAACTTCTCTTATCGAAATTAATCATTTCTTATAAAGATAATAGCACCTTCTTTTAGAAGAATCTTCCCATAAGTAATAAAATATTTTTTTTAGTATAGTCTTCTGCTCTGAGTATCACTGACCCACAGGCGACTTGATATCTACTGTAGTTTTGTAAAAAATCATCACTTTAAGTGAGTATTAGGTTCAGAAAATTAAAAAGCTAGATATGAAAGAGCATATAACCAACCCGGGAAAATACCTATAAAAAGCACAGCTAGACCATTAATAGAAATAGCGATTTTCATTTCTAAGGAATATTGAATAGGTTCAAGAGGAAGAGTAGAGTTTTCAAAATACATCACCTTTACCACTCGAATATAATAATAAGCGCCTATAATAGTGAATAAAACAGAAAGAACCGCAAGCCATACCAAATGTAATTGTATCAAAGCATCAAGAATACTTACCTTAGCAATGAACCCTACTAATGGTGGAATCCCTGCCAAAGAAAATAAAGTTAACATCATCATAAAAGCTAACCACGGATTACGATTATTTAATCCAGCAAAATCTTTAATATTTTCAGCTTCAAAGCCACCTCGACTCATTAAAACAACCATCCCAAAACTACCTAAACTCATAAAACTATAAGTAATAATATAAAACATAGCTGCTACATAACCTTCTTTCGTTCCACATAAAACGCCAAGCAACATATAACCCATATGAGCGATCGAAGAATAAGCCAACATTCGTTTAATATTTGATTGCGCCATAGCTGCGAAATTTCCAATACCCATAGATAAAATTGCAACTAGTATGAGGACTTCATGCCACTGACTTTGTAAAGCCGGCATAGCATTCACTAATAAACGAATAACCATAGCAAAAGCTGCTATTTTGGGTGCCGTAGAAATAAATAAAGTTACCGAACTTGGTGCTCCCTCATAAATATCGGGAATCCACATATGAAAAGGCGCTGCTCCGATTTTAAAAGCAATACCTCCCATGATAAATACTAAGCCAAAGACTAAAATTAAATTTTGATGAACAGGAATTTTATTTACTGCTTCAGCAATTTCGTTTAAATCTAAGCTACGAGTAGCACCAAAAATCATGGACATACCATAAATCAAGATTCCTGAGGCGATCGCCCCAATAACAAAATACTTCATTCCAGCTTCAATACAACGAGTTTTTTTATGTTGTATCGCAACCATAGCGTAAGTAGGAAGAGACAATAATTCGAGGCCTAAGAACACTATAATCAAATTATACGAAGAAACTAAAACCATCATTCCTAACAAGGATAAAAGACCTAACACATAAAATTCCATAACAGGAATTTTACGTTCTTGATTATATTCCCGTGCATAGAGAAAAGTGAAAAATACTGCTAAATAAATAAAGAGTTTAAGATAAACCGACAAATGATCCAAAACAAACAGACAATGAAATGCAAAGATTCTTTCTGAAAATTCCTTTCCTGGAAAAACATAACATGTTAACCAAAAAACTACTATTAAAGTAATTATTGCAAGATAATAGGGAATCTGCGAAGATCTAACAAAAAAAATACCCACTATCAAAATTGCCAATGCCATAAATAATACAAATATCTCCGGTAAGGCAAAAATTAAGTTTGGTAAAGTAGAGGACATAGTTAACTTTCTACAATTTTGATTGCAAAGCTTCTTGTAATAATTGAGCAATAGATGTATGAAATACATTTAATAGAGAATTTGGATAAACGCCAATCCAAACAATAGCTGCCGTTATTAATATAAAAATAATTTTGTCAATTAAGTTAATATCAACCCCCATAACTGAAGCATTAGTAATTGAGCCATAAAATACACGCTTATACATCCATAAAGTATAAGCTGCCCCAATCACTAATGTAGAAGCAGCTAAAAAGGTTACCCAAAAGCTGGTCTTAAATGTACTCAGTAAAATCATAAATTCACCTACAAAACCTGACGTTCCAGGTAAACCTACATTTGACATTGCAAAAACCATAAAAAAGGCAGCAAAATAAGGCATAGTTTTAGCAATACCTCCAAAATTTTGAATATTTCGAGAATTAAATTGCTTATACAACATCCCAAACGCCAAAAACATTGCTCCGGAACCAAAAGCATGGGAAATCATTTGCACCATTGCTCCTTCTAGACTTAAATAGGCCTCGTGACGATTACCGGTATGAGCAACAATCATGAATAACATAAATGCGCCTAGAGTAACGAAGCCCATATGAGCGACAGATGAGTAGGCTATTAATTTTTTCATATCTGTTTGAGCAATAGCAATAAAACCAATATACACAATAGCTATTAAAGAAAGTCCAATCATCAACCAATCTAAATGACGACTGGCATCTGGGACAATGGGCAAACTAAACCGTAAAAATCCATAACCTCCTAATTTCAGCATTAATGCAGATAGAACTACCGAACCTCCTAGTGGAGCCTCAGTATGCATATCAGGTAACCAGGTATGCAGAGGCCACATCGGCACTTTAATAGCAAAAGCAATTAAAAATCCTAAGAAAACTAAAATTTGAATAGTCATTCCCATATGAAGTCGATAATAATCGAAAATGTAAAAACTATCTGAATACATACGCAAATATAACAAGGTAATTAATAATAAAGCGGATCCTACAAAGGTATATAAAAAAAATTTAATAGCAGCATAACAACGTTTTTCCATTCCCCAAATTCCTATGCTGAGGTACATAGGAATCAACATAGCTTCCCAAAAGAAATAAAAAAGCATGGCATCCAGCGAAGAAAGAACCCCCACCACAGCACCTTGCATGATCAAAAAAGCAGCTAAATATTGGCCTACTTTTTTTTTAACCATCCTCCAAGAAGCCAATACAACCAATAAAGTAGTAAAACAGGTAAGCACCACTAGCGGCATGGAAATTCCATCCACCCCAAGGTCATAATTTATTTTAAGTTCCGGAATCCACATTAAATGTTGAGTAAATTGCATTACTACAGCAGTAGTATCAAAACTACAATAAAGTGGAATACAAAGCGTCAAAGAAATTAAAGCAATAATTAATGCCAATACACGCGCATAAGTTGATTGCTTGAAATTATTTAGCATCGAAACAGGAACAGCTCCCCCAATGGGTAACCAAATAAGTGTGCTCAATAAAGGTATATCTTTTAAGATCATTAATTTAAGCCAACACCAACCAAATTAAAAAAGTTAATAAACCTAAAATCATTATAAAAACGTAATGATAAAGGTAACCCGATTGCAATCGACGCATTAATCGTGCCACCCGTGTTATGTTTCGTCCTGAACCATCTACAATAAAATGATCTAATATTTTTAGATCACCCACTCGAAAAAAGAAATTAGCTAACGCTCGTCCACCTCGAACAAAAACAAACCAATTCAATTTATCAAAACCATATTTAGCTACCAAAATTTGGTGTAACCAAGGCAATCGTTGCCTTAGCAACTTAGGAATATGCGGTCGAGCAATCGTCATCAACCAAGCAGAAAAAATACCCAAAGCGGAAGCCCAAAATCCCAATGTAACAACAGAATGATAAACCATATAAAAAACATTGTGAAATTCTGATCGCATCATTTTTAAAACATTGTAGCGAGGCAAAACTCTAATACTAGAGCCTAATAAATTAGGCTCACGATAAAGTATCCAGTAAATAAGAATTGCTCCTAATATTACTGAAGGTATCACTAAAATCCATTGAGAACCTTGCATGTTCCAAGAACTTTCTTTGATAGGTTTGAATTCGGGTGTGATTCGCTCTGAAGTATGGAAAGTTAGGAAAAATGCGCGAAAAATATAGTAACCGGTAACAAAAACCCCTAAAAGTAAACAAATATAAGCATACTGAGCTCCAGGAATTTTCGAATGAAAAACCGCTTCAATAATGGCGTCTTTAGAATAAAAGCCTGCAAACGGAGGAATAGCTGCTAAAGATAAGGCTCCAATAAGAAAAGATACATAGGTTACAGGTAAATATTTTCGAAGATTACCCATTTTACGCATATCTTGCTCATGATGTAGTGCAATAATAACCGATCCAGCCGACAAAAATAATAAAGCTTTAAAACAAGCATGCGTTAATAAATGAAATATTCCTGCCGCATAGGCAGAAGCTCCATTAGCCGCCATCATATACCCCAACTGAGACATCGTGGAGAACGCAATAACCCGTTTAATATCAAATTCAACAAAAGCTAATAAACCTGCTAAAAGCGCAGTTGTGGCACCAATAATCAAAACCATACTCAACGCTACTTGAGATAATTCAAAAAGAGGTGACATCCGAGCTACTAAAAATACTCCAGCCGTTACCATTGTTGCTGCATGAATTAATGCAGAGATCGGTGTTGGGCCTTCCATGGATTCTGGTAACCATACATGTAAAGGTATTTGAGCAGACTTACCCATAGCGCTAATAAAAAATAAAATGCAAATTACAGTAATCACAGACCAATGGAAGCCAGGAAAAATACTGATTGTTATTTGTGAAATTGCCGAAGCTGCAGAAAATACTGTATGATAATCAAGACTGCCAAAATAATCTAAAATAGCGGCAATTCCAAGGATCAATCCAAAATCCCCAGATCGATTAACTAAAAAAGCTTTTAAACTAGCCGCCGACGCTGATTCTTTTTCAAACCAAAATCCAATCAATAAATAAGAAACTAACCCCACTCCTTCCCATCCAAAAAATAATTGGAAGAAATTATTAGCGCTCACCAAGATTAACATAACAAAAGTAAACATCGACATGTAAGAAAAAAATCGCTGATAACCTAAATCCCCAGCCATATAACCAGTACTATATATATGAACTATCAAGGAAATAGAGGTAACGATCAACATCATAACAGCAGTTAAGGAGTCCACCATAAAACCCACAGTAAAATGACATGCGCCGCTGATTCCCCAAGTATAGATTGTTCCATAATAATGACCATTCTTTACAACCACTAACATAAAAACCCAAAAAGCGCTTAAAAAAGAAATACTCATTAAGATAATGGTAACCCAGTGCACTTTTCGTCGCCCAACTAGTTTTCCACTAAATCCCGTGATTAAAGAACCTAATAGAGGGGCTAAAACAGTAACTAAGCTCAGAGTCTTAATCATTTTTATTAACTAACCTTTTAAAATCTTCATATCATCGATATGAATAGTTCCACGACGGCGATAAAATAAAACCAAAATTGCTAAGCCAATAGCTGACTCGGCCGCTGCTACAGTTAAAATAAAAAATACAAATATCTCCCCTGACTTAACTCCTAAATATTGAGCAAAGGTAATAAAATTAGTATTAACTGCCAACAGCATAAGTTCAATACACATTAATAATACAATTAAATTTTTTCGGTTAATAATAATTCCTGAACACCCCAAACCGAACAAAATAGCACCGATTATTAAAAAATAACTTAGAGGAATCATCTTTTCTTTATCTCCATCTTCACTAATCGTAAGCGATCTAATTTTTTAACCTTCAATTGCTGAGGAATTTGTTGCACCTTGGTATCAGATTTTCGGCCATGAAACGCTAATGTAATTGCTGCAATAATAGCGACAAGCAAGATAACAGCTGCAATTTGGAAAGGATATAGATAATCAATGTAAAGAAGACTTCCCATGACCTTAACATTACTAAAATTAGCAGAGACACAAGGTAATGAAACAGCAGAAATCCCAAAGAGACGGTGACTTACTACTACAATCATACTGGCTATTAATACAAACATTACAATTAAACTAAAAGGCAAAAATTTTACAAATTTTGCTTGTATTGTAGAAAGATTAATATTCAGCATCATTACGACAAATAAAAATAAAGTCATGACTGCACCAACGTAGACGAAGATTAACACTAAAGCTAAAAACTCAGCTTGCATCATCATCCACAAAATAGCACTGGCAAAAAATGCGAGCACAAGGGAAAGGACAGCATGTACCGGGTTGCGCGATATAATTACCATCAATGCAGCGGCAATTAAAATAACTGCAAAAATAAAAAATATAGCCTCGTATATTGAAAACATTTACTTGCCTTAATATTTTTTTATCTATATTTTTTATCTTTCGCCCGATCCTTTGCAATTTGCTCTCCGTACATATCTCCAATCATCAATAATTTTTCCTTGGTTAAAATATTTTCACCACGATTTTTAATGCTGTAATGCATTTCAGGAGTCAATACGATTGCATCCACAGGACATGCTTCTTCACAAAATCCACAATTAATACATTTAAATACATCGATATCATAAACCGTTGTACGACGCGAGCCATCTAGTGCACGTGGGGCTGCCTCGATAGTAATAGCTAAAGAAGGGCAAACAGCTTCACATAATTTACAAGCAATGCAGCGTTCCTCTCCATTTGGATAACGTCGCAAAGCTAGCATACCTCGGAAACGAAATGAGCTGGGGACATTTTCATCAGGATAATGAATTGTAATCTTTTTTTTATAAAAATAACTTAACGTTAAGAAAAGCCCCTTCAAGAGCTCCCACAAGCTACAGATTTTAATAATTTGTTTTAAACGTTTCATTAATTAAAACCATGGTGCCAAATGAAATTCTACTGCCAACCCTAATACAATTATCCATACTAAAGCTACCGGTATTAAAATTTTCCAACATAAACGCATAATTTGATCGTAACGATAGCGAGGAAACGTTGCTCGTATCCAAAAATACATAAAAACAAAAAGTGACAATTTAAGTACAAACCAAATTACTCCAGGCACCCAGGTAAAAAGTCCTCCTAAAAAAGGTACTCCTTGAAAAGGTGATAACCATCCACCTAAAAAAATAATGGTTGCAATCGCCGCTACTAAAACCATATTTGCATATTCCGCCAAAAAGAAAAGAGCAAACGTGATTCCAGAGTATTCAACGTGAAATCCTGCGACAATTTCTGATTCACCTTCTGCTACATCAAAGGGAGCACGATTTGTTTCTGCTACGGCAGTGATCCAATAAACTAAAAATAATGGCAGTAATGGAAGCCAAAACCAATGCCATATTCCTCCGGCTTGACGAAGAATAATTCTTTGTAAATTCATGGTTCCCGCTGCGATAATAACACCAACGAGAGCAAAACTCATTGGAATTTCGTAAGAAACTACTTGAGCAGCCGAACGAAGTGCTCCCAAAAAAGCATATTTGGAATTTGATGCCCAACCACCAACTAAAATTCCATAAACCCCTAAAGAAGTCATAGCAAATAAAAATAATAGTCCTGCATTTATATTGGCTAATACCCATCCTTTAGCAAAAGGAATCACGGCCCAAGCAGATAAAGCAGGTACTAACGATAGTACTGGCGCAATAATATAAAGGTATCGGTTTGAAGCCGTTGGAATAATAATTTCTTTAAAGAGCAATTTAACTGCGTCTGCAATAGGCTGAGCGAATCCTTGAAACCCTACACGATTTGGCCCCACCCTTGATTGAATATAACCAATCACTTTTCGTTCAGCGAACGTTAAAAAAGCAAAAATAAGCATTAATAGAATTAAGATAATGAGAATTTTAATAACCATTAAAACCAAAATAATCAATTGCTCCACCACTATTCAGTTCTTTCCAATGTAATTGCTGTTTCTGCTTGACCAAAACCGGCTGTTTGTGCTAATCCTGATGCCAACAATACCGTATTATTCGCTAATCGATCTTCTATCATTAACGGTAAAGTAATTCGGCTTTCACCTTGAATTGCTGTAACTTGCTCTCCGGCTTTAAGTCCCAATTGAGAGGCTGTTTTACGGTTTAGCCCTATTGCCATCATATGATTGCTCAAAGTTTCTTGTAACGGTTCAGAACGACGTACTAAATTATCTACTCGCACCATTGGCCAAGGCGCTAAGCGTGATAATTTCGTATTCCCACCTGTAACTTCCAGGGTAAATTCAGAATCTAATGAAAAAGACAAACGTTTCCTTTCTGCATAGATTTTCTGTTCTATCTCCCATTCCAATTCTGGAATAATTTGATCAACTTCATCACGGACATCTTGAATCCTTTTATAATCAAATCCTGGTAACTCAAAATAATTACCGAGTATTCTCAATACTTTCCAACCAGCTTGTGAGTTTTTTTCTGGTACGCTCGCAGCTAAAAATGATTGAGAGCGCCCTTCAACATTTACAAATGTTCCACCGGATTCGGAAAAAGGTGCTATAGGTAACATAACATCCGCATAAGTTTCCATTTTAGCATTAGTAAATGTTGTTAAACAAACAACAAATTTAGCTTTCTTTAAAGCACTAATGGCTTCTGCAGGATACGCACAATCTAATTCAAGCTCTAAATTTAATATAAAATAGGCTTTTAAGGGATACTTTGTGAGCATCATTTTTGCATCAAATCCTACTTCATTTAATTGTTTACCCCCAGGCCCTCGATGAGGAATCGCACCAGCCAGCCAAGCCCCTGCACTGTTTGACCCTTCCGTAAACATTCCCACACTTGCCCCACTTTGGTGTCCAATAAATTGCGTAAGAGCTCGAATAGTAGCAGCATTTTCATGGTGTAAAGAATGTTCTCCTAAGAAAATAGCAGATTTTTTAGCAGTTTTTAAAATCTCTGCAATTTTTTTTGCTTTTTCCTGGGAATGAATCTTTGCCAAAATTTCAAGGGAGATATCGCCTGCTAATATTTTGGCAATCTGAGCTAAGGCATTTGGTAATTCTTGAGGGGAAACAATCAGTCTTTCCTCAAGATCAAAAATAAAAGGAAAGTCCATGGGATTAATGGCTAATACCTTGGCCTCTTCAGAATGGGCTTTCTTAATTCGATGACTAATCAGCGGTTGTTCAAAACGAACATTTGATCCAATTAACAAAATGGCATTTAATTTTTCAATATCAGCAATAGGTAACCCCAAATTAGGGAATGACGAAAATTTATGTTGATCGCGAAAATCTTGCCAACGGATTCGGTGATCGATATTAGAACCACCCAACCCTCGAAACCATTTTTGGAATAAATAAATTTCTTCCAGAGAAGAATTTGGTGATACTAGTGCACCTAATTGATTCACAGTATGCTTTTTAATGAGGGCTTTGGTACGATTTCTAATAATTGTGAAAGCTTCTTCCCAAGAAATTTTTACCCATCCCCCCTCTTTTTTTATTTGGGGCTGATAAATACGGGATGGATGATAGAGCCCAAAATGCCCGAAACGATCACGATCACTGATCCAGGTTTCATTTACTACTTCATTTTCACGGGGAACAGTACGTATAACTTTACGTTGAGGGCTAAACTCTTGCCATCGACTGTGTAAAAAAATATTGCCTCCTACACAATCGTGTGGTGCTATAGCAGGAACCTCACAAAGTTCCCAACCCCGCCCCCAATACCGTGCGGGTTTATCTGTTAACGCACCTACAGGACAGAGATCAATAATATTTCCTGACAATTCTGATTTCATAAAATGCTTAACATAAGTCGATATCGCTTCTTTCTCACCACGATTCATTACGCCAAGCTCAGGAAAACCAGCAATTTCCTCTCCAAATCGTACACAGCGAGTGCATTGAATACAACGAGTCATTTCAGTTTGAATCAAAGGACCAATATTTTCGCTAAACACAGCCCGTTTTGTTTCTTCGTAAGAAGAGTAGGAGCGACCAAAACCGATTGCTAAGTCTTGTAATTCACATTCACCCCCTTGATCGCAGATAGGACAATCCAATGGATGATTTATTAACAAAAATTCCATTACATAACGTTGAGATTCGATAGTTTTTTTAGATTTGGTAAACACTTTCATTCCTTGAGTCACTGGTGTCGCACAAGCAGGAAGCGGTTTTCCTGATTTTTCAACTTCAACCAAACACATTCGACAATTAGCTGCAATAGATAATTTTTTGTGGTAACAGAAACGTGGAATATAAATACCCATTTTATCAGCAACTTCAATAATAGAAGTTCCTTCTGCTACCATAGTTTTTTTACCGTCTATTTCAAGCTCAAGCATATTGTTTAATGTTTCGTCATTTTTGATTCCACTATACACTTCCCATGCTCTACATGATAGAGAAACTCATCATAAAAATGCTTTAACATCCCACTAACCGGCCATGCAGCGGCCTCTCCAAAGGCGCAAATAGTACGACCTTCAATACCTTTAGCCACACGACTAAGCTGCTCTAAATCTCGTTGCTTTCCTTCACCATTTTCAATTTGATGAACTAATCGATAAATCCATCCGGTTCCTTCTCGACAGGGAGTGCATTGACCACAGGATTCGTGCATATAAAATTTAGAAATCCGTTCTAATACTTTCACCATACAAGTAGATTGATCCATCACCATAACCCCACCCGAGCCCAGCATAGACCCTGCCTCCATGATTGCATCAAAACTCATAGTGGCTTTCATTATAATGTGAGCAGGCAATACAGGCATTGAACTACCACCAGGAATAACTGCTTTTAATTTACTACTCTCACGCATCCCCCCTGCTAATTCCAATAAATCGGTAAAAGGAATTCCTAAGGGAACTTCATAATTTCCAGGTTTAGCAACATGCCCACTTACGGAAAAAATTTTAGTCCCTCCATTTTTTGGAGGGCCTAAATCCGCAAACCATTTTCCGCCTTTTTCTAAAATTACCGGCACAGAAGCAAAAGTTTCTGTGTTGTTAATAATGCTCGGACACCCATATAACCCAAAATTAGCTGGAAAAGGGGGTTTGAAACGAGGCCATCCTCGTTTTCCCTCTAAAGAATTCATGAGCGCCGTTTCTTCTCCGCAAATATAGGCAGCAGCACTTAAATGATTATAAATTTCAATATTAATGCCTGAATTCAAAATATTTTGCCCAATTAATCCTTCTTCTCGTGCTTCTGCTAATGCTTGTTCACATCGATCGAAAGACTCTCCAAATTCGCCACGCAAGAAATTATAACCAACTGTTGCCTTAAGGGTATAGCAGGCAATCGCAATTCCTTCTAATACTTGATGAGGATTAAATCGTAAAATATCGCGATCCTTAAAGGTACCAGGCTCACTTTCGTCAGAATTACAAATAACATATTTTTGTCCTGGCTGATCACGTGGAACAAAATTCCATTTCAATCCCGTGGGAAAACCAGCTCCTCCTCGACCCCGCAAGGAGGATTCTTTAATTTCATTAATAATTTTTTCAGGTGGTGTTTTTTCTGTAAGAATTTTTCTTAATACTGTGTAGCCCCCAACACTTTTATACGATTTTAGTGTCCAAGGTTGATCTAAATGCAAAGTCCGATAACAAACCGCATTACGAAGCATTCGTTTTTGACTCCTGCTCTAACTTATCAATAAGAGATAACATTTTTTCTGGTGTTAAATTTTCATAAAATTTGTAATTATCGATTTGACACATAGGAGCTCCCCCACAAGCTGCCATGCATTCCAGGCTTTTTAGAGTAAATAAGCCATCAGGGGTGGTTTGATTAAAATTGATCCCCAGTCGTTTTTTAACACTTGCAACGATTTCATCACTTCCACGTAAAAAACACGATACATTCTGACAAATTCCAATTTTATGTTTACCAATTGGTTTTAAGTTATACATGTCATAAAAGGTGGCTACTTCATAGGCCCATACACGTGGTAATTCTAAATAATCTGCCACAGCATTGATTGCTGGTTCGCTTAACCATCCACCATTTTCTTTCTGCACAAATAAGAGTGCAGGTATTATGGCGGATCGCTTTTGATTGCTTGGATATTTTAGTAACCAAGAATCGATTTCTTTTGCCACCTCACCACTGATAATAATAGAAGAGTTCATTTTTTTCTTCATTAACGGTCTATCTCACCGAATACAATATCAATACTAGAAATAATAGTAACTAAATCAGCAATCATATGCCCACGACACATTTCATTTATTGCGGCCAAATGAGGATAACTTGCCGCTCGTACTTTGACACGATAGGGTTTGTTCGCGCCATCAGAAATAATATAAACTCCAAATTCACCTTTAGGGTGCTCTATAGCTGCATAAGCTTCACCCTCGGGAACGATATAACCTTCAGTGAACAATTTAAAATGATGAATGAGTGCTTCCATATCTTTTTTCATAACTTCACGTTTTGGCGGAACGATTTTATGATCATCAATCATCACTGGTCCAGGATTTTTTTGTAGCCATTCTACACATTGACGAATAATTCGAGTCGATTGCCGCATTTCTTCAATGCGAACCAAATAACGATCGTAACAATCACCTTCACTACCGATAGGAATATCAAAATCTACTTGATCATAAGCCGCATAAGGTTGTTTTTTTCGGAGGTCCCATTCGACCCCTGATGCGCGTAACATTGGCCCGGTAAAACCTAATTGTAAAGCTTTTTCCGGCGAAACAACTCCAATACCTACTGTACGTTGTTTCCAGATCCGATTCTCTGTTAATAGCACTTCATACTCATCCACTAATTTAGGAAATCGCTCAGTAAAATCCCAGATAAAATCTAATAAAGATCCTTCTCGGGCTCTATTTAATTTCTTAATTTTTTTTTCACTATGCCAACGTGAGGCTTTATATTGTGGCATACTATCAGGTAAATCACGGTAAACACCTCCAGGACGATAATAACTAGCATGCATTCGTGCACCAGACACAGCTTCGTAGCAATCCATTAAATCTTCTCGTTCACGAAAACAATAAAGAAACACAGTCATTGCTCCAAGATCTAACGCATGAGCACCCAACCATAATAAGTGATTTAATATACGTGTAATCTCATCGAACAGGGTACGAATATATTTCGCACGAATAGGGGGGTCAATTCCTAATAATTTCTCAATTGCTAACACATAACCGTGCTCATTAGCCATCATCGATACGTAATCTAAACGATCCATATAACCAATAGTTTGATTATAAGGTTTGCTTTCCGCTAATTTTTCTGTAGCACGATGTAATAAACCAATGTGAGGATCCACTCGTTGAATTACTTCACCATCTACTTCAATAATCAGTCGTAATACACCATGAGCCGCGGGATGTTGCGGTCCAAAATTAAAAGTGAAATTACGAACTTGAGGCATTTATTCAAATTTTTTATAGCGATTATCAGAACGAATTACTTTTGGCACTAATACTCTAGGTTGAATACTCACAGGTTCATAAACACAACGTTGTTGCGCTGCATCATAACGAAGCTCCACCTCCCCAATCAAGGGAAAATCCTTACGAAAAGGATGACCTACAAAACCATAATCCGTTAATAATCGTCGCAAATCAGGATGGCCATCAAAAATAATTCCAAATAAATCAAAAGCTTCTCGTTCATACCAATCAGCTGAATTCCATAATTTAACGACAGAAGGTATTATAGGAGGATCACTATCCAGATAAACTTTTAACCGTACACGCTGATTATGACGTAATGACAATAAATGATATACAACAGCAAACCGTGGCTTATTCCAGAGAGTCACTGCTTCTTGTATATTTTCTTGAAAACCTCGACTAAAACCTGTGTTTGTTGTTTCTTCAGTACGCCATTCACTGGTGCCATATTTTAAATAATCAACACCACAGACATCTAACAATAATTCAAAATGAAAAGGAGTTTCATCTCGTAAAGCTGTACAAACTTCTAAGAGAGAACTAGGAAGTAATTCTATTATGATTATATCAAGCTTATCATCAAGGTTTTCTATGAGAGTTGAAAAACGATTTTTAAAGGCCTCAGTTAAATTTTGTTTAACAGACATTCTATCCTCTGAAATCTTTTCGATCAAATATATTTTGATACCTAACTTTATTTTGAAGCTGAATAACCCCGTAAAATAAAGCTTCTGCTGTTGGCGGACAGCCCGGAACGTACACATCAACCGGTACAATTCGGTCACAACCTCGTACTACTGAATAGGCATAATGGTAATATCCTCCACCGTTTGCGCAGGAACCCATAGATATCACCCAACGGGGCTCAGTCATTTGATCATAAACCTTTCGTAAAGCAGGGGCCATCTTATTACATAACGTACCGGCTACGATCATCACATCAGATTGACGGGGGCTTGGACGAAATAAACCTGCTCCAAAACGATCTAAATCGTAACGAGAAGAAGCGCATTGCATCATCTCAATTGCACAACACGCGAGCCCAAATGTCATAGGCCATAAAGAGTTGCTCCGTGCCCATCGAACTAAATCATCGAACGACGTAAGGAGAAAACCTTCTCTACTTAATAATCGATTCATTTATTCCCACTCTAAAGCACCACATTTCCATTCGTAAAGAAACCCAACTGCCAAAATTACTAGAAAAATCATCATAGCCCAAAACCCTACCCAACCAATATGACGTAAAACGATAGCCCACGGAAATAAAAAGGCACTCTCTAAATCAAAAATAATAAAGAGAATAGCTATTAGATAAAAACGAACATGGAAAGGCAAACGAGCATCTTGAAAAGATTCAAAACCACATTCATAAGGAGATAATTTATCTTTATAAGGTCGATGAAGTCCTAAAAACCAACCCATTACCAGCGCTAACATCCCAATAAAAATACTTATACTAATAAACATCAAAATTAAAAAATAATGTGCTAACACCTCAAATTACCCTTAAAATTAAAGTTTTTTCTATATAAAAAACTAACAAATATAGTATGATACACCCATTTAAGGCATAATTTTACTGCATCGATGCAGAATATAACAAAACTTTCTTAATAACAATCTTAATAACAATTGATACAAAAAATTGATACCGAAGGCCGGAATCGAACCGGCACGGGTTTTCCCCACTGCCCCCTCAAGACAGCGTGTCTACCAGTTTCACCACTTCGGCTTATCAATAAAATAAGCTCTTGAGTACTATGCCCATCTCAGTTTAAAGCTTTTTTAAACTGCGTGTTTTTTCCTTGGTAAGGATGACATAGCTGTATCCCCCCTAACTTACTCTAGATTAGGCCGTAAGACTAAAGATAACTAAGCCCAATGCTTGTAGCAAAAAAACCAGTTGCCAAAATAATCGTTACTCTCATAAGAAAAGGTGTTACGCCCGTACTTCCGAAGATAGTATTAGAAGCACCACTACCAAAAGCTGCTCCTACATTATCTCCTTTACCATGTTGAAATAACACTAACGTAATCAAGCAGACAGCATTCAGTATATGAATACTTAATATAATTGATTGCATTGTTCCCCTATTTTTAAAAAATCTGCCACTTGCAAAGAAGCACCTCCAACTAAAACACCATCAATATTAACCATCGTAAATAAACTTCTCGCATTCTCTGGCGTTACACTACCTCCATATAAAATCCGGGTATTAATTGCCATCGTGGCATCATAGTGTCGTAATTGTTCCCGAATAGCAGCATGAACTTCTTCTGCTTGAACAGGAGAAGCATTTTTACCCGTTCCGATAGCCCATATGGGTTCATAAGCAATTACAATATTGGTTAATGATGCCCGATCATAATTATCATGCATCCGTAATACAACTGCAAGCTGCTCTTGAACGATTTTAAGGGTTTCGCCAGATTTGCGTTGCGCTTCGGTTTCCCCGACACAAATTATGGGGAGAATGCCATTATTCAGAGCTCTTTTTACTTTTCGCGCCACAGATTCATTTGTCTCACCATGCTTTCGTCTTTCGGAATGGCCGATAATAACATAACGGCACAAAAAATCGCGCAACATCCTTGCTGATATTTCACCTGTATAAGCTCCAATTTCATGTTCGGAGATGTCTTGAGCTCCCCAGGAAATTTCAGTCCCCAGCAACATTTCTTTACATTGTGGAATGAAAATGTAAGGAGGTATAACGACTAACTCTACTATTTTGATAAGTTTAT
Organism: Coxiella-like endosymbiont; assembly: GCF_002871095.1. GTDB lineage: Bacteria > Pseudomonadota > Gammaproteobacteria > Coxiellales > Coxiellaceae > Coxiella. Next base: position 15,690 of record NZ_NSHJ01000094.1, on the reverse strand, counting down.
ACCCGTGTTTTAACCCTTCTAACAATTTAGAAATGCTCTGAAGTGTTCCATACATTTTCCAATTCCCTACCACTAATGGACGACGGCCCATATGATTTTCCTCTGCTAAAGCTGTGTAAAGCTTTCTATTTCTATAATTCTAGCGAAATCAACAAAGATAATACGAATTCTACTAAAATCAAAAAGATAATACAAAGCTTCAGGGAGAATACAGAAAAACCTTAAAGTTATTGAATGCTCCTCATTAACTAAAATTCTACCTTCTGGAAAAAAAGTCTTAGTGTCAATTCTAAAAATAACTAATTCCAATTTTATAATCCTCTAAATTTTACTCTACTAAATTTTACTCTATAAAACGTAAAACAACATTTTTCCCTTGTGTAGAAAATTTATTTGTCACTCACCCAAAAAAAGACCTTAAGGCTACCTTATTATCTTTAGAGTGTAGCAAGAACTCTTTTATTCACTAAAATCTTGAGAGAATTTTAGTAAAACTACCTTATCTATTAGCTAGTAGCTAGCTTTTCTAAACATGTATTTGTGTTATGAAGCAATTTTCCAATATATCATTTTAGTTTCCTTAAACCAGAATGAAACGAAACCCACTCTATAACAAACACGCCTAAACAATAAAGAAACAATAAATATTTAATTGAATTAAATAGTTAAATAAAATCGTTTAAAGAAAGGTGCTAAAAAGCATAAAATTCCTATATATAAAATTTAAAATTGCTTACATAGTTTCCAAGCAATTTCTTACAAGCATTAAAGTAGTCTTGAAAATTAATCTAAGTTTTGAGGATTCATCTAGAGCAATTTTGTAGAGTAGTATCATGTAGAATAGTATCAATATTTTATTGAAAAGGAAGTACCAATAACTTATTTCAAAAAATTGCTATATGGTATCAAAAATATAATCGATTAATTTTCAATCTAAATAGTTTAATAGATTAATGCTTACTTAATTTTAAGTATTTCTTAGATAAAATTAGTAATTTACATTTCCTGAATCATTTTGATAAAGTTTTTTTCAAAATTTTATTCTCGTTAAGTAGTCTACTGAAAATTAGCTAATGTAATTCCTGTCCATTAAAACACAGCTGTCTTTTCTCTCTCAAAATTATTTAATTTTAAAATAGCTTACTACTAATAGCTTACCACTAGTTGATAACAGAGTATCTATCTTGGGAGAAAACAGGAAATAAAAAAATACTCACCTTTAAAAATACTCACCCTTCTAGGAACTTTAAAAGCTTGCTAGTGTTCTGTATAATAAATAATAATCTATAATAAATAAAAATCTACCACCATTTTTGATTTTTGATATAACTTTAATATTGCAATAATAAACAAGTAGTAAAAAATAATAAAATAACAAACAATTAGAGATTTAAAATAATCAGAATTAGATATTTAGAATTAGATATTTAATTAATACATCATTTGTGCTCTTGACTTCATTCACTCAAATAAAAGTACTATTTCATTATTTTACTTTTCACTCGCTGTACTATTAACCCATTTTTCATTTGCTTAGTTTTTCACTTGCTTAATAAATTATTAATCATAGAGAGTTAAAGAATTAGTATAGTTAAAGAATTAGATAGTTAAAGAATTGGCAGAGAACAATTATTAAGACTATAAAAAATTGTCTATTTTCTTGAAAAGTTGACAAAATTATGATTATTTAATATTTGTTTAGGATTTACATGAAAGTGCATTAAAGTCCATTTTTTTGCAGAATACATTTGAAATAATTGAAAATTAAACTTAGTAAAGTATAATATTTAAGTTCATCTCTCTAATTTAGAGAGCCAGGAAAAAGTCATCTAAATCTTGTAGAAATAAGCTTACTATAGACCTATAGACGTTGTAATACTGGTTTTAATGTATTTTCAATAATTTTTTACTGTTTTACAAGTATTTTACCTTAGAGCGGTGCTAGATTGCAAATAATATTGAATGCCCCCCAAAAAAATAACAATAGCCATGTAATCTTTATCTTTATGTTTATAATTATTGTAACATCTTATTTGTAAGAGAACTATTAACCTATATAATCATAATAAATGGCGGAGTGGACGGGACTCGAACCCGCGACCCCCGGCGTGACAGGCCGGTATTCTAACCAACTGAACTACCACTCCATCTAAAAAAACTGACGATAAGCTTATTCTATCTTCAGTAAATAATCACTGAAAATTTGCAAAACAATAATAATAATTGGTCTTCTGTACTTAATCGTTTGTTATCTTAAAAAATGGGTACTGAGGGATTCGAACCCCCGACATTCGCCTTGTAAGGGCGACGCTCTACCAACTGAGCTAAGCACCCATATTATTTTTATTAACATTTGAACCTCCTTGTTTTTACTACGCCCATTCAGAGAATAATCCAAAAAATGCTCTAAAATTACTGAAGCTCTAGAAGAAATGAAGATAACGGATATATCTAAGTTAATCAAGTCTAATTTATTCTTAATTTATTTAAACTCGCCTTTGATTCTATTGTTCACTTCTATTTTCAAAGCTTTTTTTAGATTTACTTGCTTTTTAGATTTACTTTCTAAAAATCTCGCCACCACGTACACGTTGGCTGAAATTTTTATTAAGTTCTACATATTTATTTTTTGTGTTTTCTTTTATTCTGGCTACACACAAACTCACTTTAATGCAAACAAGATTATTAAGACCATATTCTTTTTATAGTTATTTTAATGATTTCATCACAGAATCAATCGATATCTCTAAACCTCAGTTCACTGTATTTTTTAAATACCAGCTGATTCTACCATGACTTCAATGAGATCATTTTTATTCATAGATTCTTATCGATAGTTTAATCAATTCATACGCAAGCTTTTTTGTTTTTACCTTGATTAGTCAATTTATACCAACTGCTTTCTCTGACTGTGTAAAACCAGCAAAACTTCATAAAACTTTTGTTTCTTAATTTATATATAATTAGATTGGAAGAAGCGTAAGATTGGAAGAGCGTAGTAATTAGTAACCTTGACTGACATAACATCCTCGACGCCCCCCGAAGGCCCCCTTCCCGATTTACCTTAGTGATTTTTTCTCACGTTTTATTGCTTACTCTATATTCTATTTCATTCCTCTCTATTCTTTACTCCTATTTCATTATTCTATGAAGAGTAATGAAAGGGACGGGATTTAAAAATTTTCTAAACTTTATTTTTCATCTATTGAATATAATACTTTTAAAGAGCCTCAAAACAGGAGAAAGTTATTCAGTTCCACCTATCGTCAATGCATCGACTTTGAGGGTAGGTTGCCCAACTCCGACCGGAACTAATTGCCCCGCTTTTCCACAAATACCCATACCCGAATCAAGTACTAAATCACTTCCTACCATTGATACTTTCATTAAGATATCAGGACCGTTACCAATTAAAGTAGCTCCTTTAACAGGACAAGTAACTTTTCCTTTATCAATTAAATAGGCTTCACTAGTAGAAAAAACAAATTTTCCGGACGTAATATCAACCTGGCCACCAGAAAAATCTACAGCATATAATCCCTTTTCAACGGAAGCAATTATTTCTTGAGGATCACTGTTACCCGGCAATAGGTAGGTATTAGTCATACGCGGAAGAGGTAAATACGCATAGGATTCCCGACGACCGTTACCAGTCGATGCCATTTTCATTAAATGAGCATTATGACGGTCTTGTATATAATTTTTTAAAATACCATTTTCAATCAAGATTGTTTTCTGAGTTACTGTCCCTTCGTCATCTACGCTTAAAGACCCTCCTCTGCCCGGAATGCTACCATCATCTACTACTGTACATAAAGGAGAAGCAACCCGTTCCCCTATTCGTCCACTAAAAGCAGAAGTTCCTTTGCGATTAAAATCACCTTCTAAACCATGACCAATAGCTTCGTGAAGAAGCACTGCCGGCCACCCAGATCCAAGTACTATCGGCAAAGTACCCGCCGGCGTATCCTCAGCCTCTAAATTTTGACACGCCTGACGAACGGCTTTGTCTGCATAAAAATATGCTGTTGACAAAAATATTTCATAACCGCAGCGAGCACCACCACCTCCGAAACCCTGTTCCCGGCGGCCATTTTGTTCCACGATTACACAAACTCGTAAATTTACTAAGGGTCGCAAATCAGCTGCCATTAATCCTTCATTATTTAATACCAAAACAACCTCATAATGTCCTGTTAGACTAACAACCACATGCTTGACTCGAGGATCTTTAGCTCGAGTATATCGATCAATCCTCTTTAGTAATTCAACCTTCTCTATCGTAGTCATTGAATTAATAGGATTGAGTGGAGAATACAGTGGTTTCACTGATTCTTTATGTAAGACATCTATAAGTGTAGAGGTATAACCACCAGAATTCGCAATACTCTTTGCAGCATGTGCCGCTCGTAACAAAGCTTTCGCATTGATATCGTCAGCATAAGCAAAGCCTGTTTTTTCTCCACTAATAACGCGTAAGCCGAATCCTTGATTAATTGAAAAATCACCTTTTTTTACAATACCTTCTTCTAATATCCAACTTTCTTCTTGGATACTTTGTAAAAATATGTCGACATTATCAATGGAAGGGCCTACAGCTCGACCTATAACTTTTTCTAAGTTATTAGGAGTAAGGTTAAAAGGTTTTAAAAGAAAATCATTAGCAATTTGAATTAAGTCGTTCATTTTGATTTATCAGTGCATTTAAAAATTAGTTTTAGCAGGAACAGGTAAAGTGATTACCGAATTATTCCAAGAACTCACAATATGATAATGCACCTTAGCATGCTTTGCCAACATGCAGTCTTAAAACGTGATTAACAATCCAGCTAATAACTCCCCCCCCTAAAAGCACACCGACAAAACCTACAATCAATAAGTAAATTAGTATGATTAAGATCATTTCTAGATGAAAATCTAATTTTTTATTTATTAACTAATAACCCCCCCCTGTAATCTAGACAATATCCCGTACTAAAAAGGGATATTCAATTTTAGGCTACTTTCTTAATAAAAAATTTCCTTTCAACAAACTAAATGTAATATTTTAAGAAAAATCAGCAAGATTAATAGTTAATTTAAATAACTGCTATACTATAAACTAAATAAATTAAGTAGGCTAGAAACTAAATAAATTAAATAGGCTAGCAATAGGCTAGCAAAACTTAATTTAAATTTATCTTCTCCAATAAATTTTGTCATGCATCCCTAATAAAAGTTAATTTTAATATCTCCGTTTTTAAAAAAGAAAAGCTATAAATTTATCGGGTGACTCTAATAATTTAATTGCAATGAAAAATCAGTTCTTCCTCTTTCTAGAGCTTAAGTAACCCCTGATTCATTAAAGAGGGCTCCCAAATTAAAATTTACAAACTATTCAGTTAACTTCATTTCTGTTTGGGGTTTTTATCCTACCATTATCCTGCTACTTAAATAAACAAGCACCTTTTCTGTAAAATTATCAATCTTCAAGCCAGTTTTTATTTGCGACGTTTGCAGTATTAATGAATTTAACTCACACATCTTACCATAGTGGAAATCATTAATACTTCAATCCATAAATCTAGTTAAATCCATAGACGGCAAGCTTTTTAGGATCTAAATTTATTTAAGTATCTTTCATTGTTTAGAGTAAATAAAATTGTAAAAACATCCTTTCCTGAACGATATCATTAAAAAACATTGAAATATAGCCTAGAATAAAAGTACTTTTTATATTTACTAAGCAGAAGCCTTAATATTAAAAGGATAAACTTATACTTCTATGTACTTTAGCTTTTGAAGGCCTACTAATATTGAAAATAGATTTGGAATTAAATTTTTTTAAAAAGATGACTTTTAATTATTGTTTAAAAAAAACCACATTTAGTGAGACAGAATCTTGCACCAGTTTATCCTAATGATTAGGGAAGATATATTGAACTTTTATAACAAATAATTTAACAATTAAAACAATTAAAAATTGAATGGCTTTAAAACAGCTTTAATCAAAATTTCGCTATTTATTTCAATCTACAATATTTATTTCAATCTACAACTCTAGGGAGAGAATCCCAGGATTGATACTACCAATGGAAAAATTGATTGGTAAACCTAAAATTGACCTAAAACCTAAATAAAACCTAAATATAATTATCTAAAAATTTTCATTAATACAATGCAAATTTGCCATAATTTAGTTCAGTTTTATTCCTCAATGTTTCAAAAATAATAATGATGCTACTACTTGATTATAATTTGAGTGTTACTTTATAAAAAATTCATATCTATAAAGACTTCATATCTATCAAAAAAGACTTCATATCTATCGAACCCAATAAGATATCGAATCCAATAAAATGTAATTGAAGATGTAATTGCAAACTTCTAAAAACTTTATTCCAAAGTTGAACATTTAAAGGAATAAATTAGTTTTTAGATGAGCATAAAGTTTTTTTCAAGAAATAAAACAACCAAGAACGATCAACATCTTCCAATAGTTTAATCTTTTGATAAAATTTCTAATTTTTTTAATTTAATATAATATCTCATTTTTTAATGAATGGTAAAAATGTTTCTTAATAGGAGCTAATTGATTCTCAATAAAATTATAAGAATTAAATTTTTATAAATCAAACGGACATCGAAATTATAAATTATGCTCTAGCTATTTTTCTCTCGTTTTCAGAAAAATATAATTCCCTAGTAACATCAACAGCCATTTAGATAGGGCTTACAATATAAATTAACGAAGATCTGATTGAGCAATTACATGTGCCTTCAATTAAAGATTAATCATATATTATAGATACCCATTATATTTTATAAATACTCACTATCTTTAAAATATCCACTATTATTAAAATTAAAATTTGAAATAATTTTAGAATTTCTTTAGGAAACAATCTAACCATAATTCTATATACCTTTCTTCCAACCCCATCAACAAATTTTTAAAATATTTCTGTAAAAAATGACTAGCTAGTCATTTTTTAAAAATCATATTTTTAGTTCGAACATAAAAACTGATATTCTAAGAAATGACGTAACAATCAAAAATAAAAATTACGTCAAAATTTCTTGTAATAAAGTTTTAATGCGGGTATTTAAATGCTGTAAAATTTCATTAATGACATTAATATGGAAATGATTATAATTAGGTATTAGGTTATTCTGGAATATTCTAATAATTGATCCTAATTGCTTTTTAGTATGAAATTAAATTGTTTCAATATTCATGAAACAATATTTTTCACATCTGCTAAATCAATCACCATATCTATATCATAAAATCAACCATTCCAGTAACACCATAAATTGTTAACTGCCAGTAATTCCGCAACATTAAAAACCGGGCAACACCAGAAAGTACTAAATAACTCGTCAATAATTGATAATAAAATAAGCTATGAAAAAAATTAATACTAATAAAATCATTATCCAATGCCTAAATGGGATTGGATTTCTAATGAACAGAATGAATAATAAACAGATCTTGAAAGCTAAGGGATAAGGGGATCTGGATCACAACTCAACTCCATACCAATTTTTTTAATGCTGCTAATATGCACAGATTGATGTAAAACGATACTTCCCTTGCTTTATCACTTCAAAAAAAAATCACGTTTAATATTTATGGGCTATCAAGGGGTTTTATTAAAGTACTAGAATTGTTAGCCAACTAATATTAAGTGATTTTAATCAATAAAGAAAATAGAATGATTCACCCCCAGCGTCATTAATAAACATTTTCCGCAATAGGGTACTAAAATTTTAATATTTATCATCCCAAGTTAAATCGATGTTGATAATCGTTTAATAAAACTCCTAACCACGGCCATAAAAGCGTAGTACTTACAAGAGACAACCAGTATTTGCCAGTCAATGGAACAGAGTCCGCCATTGCCAGAATCCAATATTGTAACGCAAGGTATACCGCCATAGTAATTAAAACTAATATTGTTTGTTGCCAGACAGGCAAACTGTGGATGGGTATTTGAAAACGAATCAAAAAATAACCAAGGAAGCTAAATAATAGCGCATGTTGCCCGAAAATAGTTCCTATAAGCAAGTCTAGCAAAAGGCCTGTTATGAAAGCAGTACCAATTCCCACTCGATAGGGAATAGCAATCATCCAAAATAAAAGAATCATCAAAACCCAAGCAGGCTGATACCATACAGCCCATTCAGGAAGAGGCAGGATAGTTAGCATCATTCCTATTAAAAAACTTAGTCCGATTAAAATTCTTTTTTTAAGGCTATAATTTCCCATTTTCTTTAGGGCTCATTGAAGAAGATAGTAAATTTTTTCTTATTGTATTGTTTAACGAAGTCTTATCCGGCCAAACCATTAATACTTGTTGCGACTGATCTAAATGGGCTGATGGTTGAAGAATAATTCTCGCAAAACGCTTAACAGGATTATGTATCAACTCGGAGACTACTCCGACAGGATAACCTGCTGGATAGCGCAATCCAAGCCCAGAAGAAATAAAAAGGTCACCTTTTTTAATATCACTGGTATCTGGAACATTAATCAGCATTAGCTTATCAGAGCTTCCCAACCCAACTGCAATAGCACGAGTACCATTTCGGTAATCTTGGACAGGAACAGCATTTTTCGGATCAGAAATCAACATAACATTACTTGTCAAAAGGCTTACATCAACTACTTGCCCAATAATCCCATAAGCATCTAAAACAGGTTGTCCCACATAAATATGTGATTGTGTTCCCTTATCAACCACAACTTGTTGAAGATTAGGATCTAAATTTACAGCTAACAATTGAGCAACAAGCAGCCCCAAGCCATGGATTCGAGAAGTAGATTTTAATAATTCTCGTAACTGCGCATTTTCTCGTTCGAGAGCAAGAAGTTTCTGTAATTTTGATTCCAGTAACCACTCATGGGCTCGCAGGCGGGCATTATCCGCCATTAATTGCTGTTGAGTAGTAATATTTGTAGCAATCCAGTGGATTGTTTTAATAGGAGTATTCACTAAATATTGGATAGGAAACACAACTAAAGACAAATTAGCCCGAATCTTATGAAAAAAAAATGTTTTCTGATCTAAAAGAATCAATACAATTGATAAACTTATATAAATAAGAGCACGTAATCCAGACATTGAAGAACGTTTGAAAATTAATTTAATGAAGCTTTCCTCTTATGCACTATTAAATTACTTTTAAGTATTAATCTCGTGAAAGAAATTCTCCACCTATTGATCGCATTAATTCCAATGCTCGACCACCGCCACGAGCTACACAAGTAAGTGGATCTTCCGCTATCACCACAGATAAGCCTGTTTCTTCCATTAAGAGTCGATCGATATCCTTTAATAAAGCTCCGCCGCCTGTAAGTACCATCCCCTGTTCTGCAATATCTGCAGCCAATTCAGGCGGCGCTTGTTCTAAAGCTCCACGAACCGCACCAACTATTCCCGAAAGTGCTTCCTGCAAAGCTTCAAGAATCTCATTATTAGTAAGTGTAAAACTTCGAGGTACACCTTCTGCTAAATTTCGACCGCGTACTTCGATTTCTTTAGTTTCATTATTAGGAAATGCAGCACCAATTTCATGTTTAATTCGTTCTGCTGTGGTTTCACCAATCAATGCTCCATAATTACGACGAACATAGCTGATAATAGCCTCATCAAAACGATCACCACCAATGCGTACAGATTCCGCATAAACAATTCCACTCAAAGAAATAATTGCCACCTCAGTAGTTCCTCCCCCGATATCCACTACCATAGAACCACTAGCCTCTTCGACGGGTAAGCCGGCACCCATCGCTGCCGCCATGGGTTCCTCAATTAAATACACCTCACGAGCTCCAGCTCCCAAAGCAGATTCTTTAATCGCTCGACGTTCGACCTGCGTAGAACCACAGGGTACACAAATCAAAACACGAGGACTAGGACGTAATAAACGAGTTTTATGAACTTTATGAATAAAATACTGCAACATTTTTTCAGTGACATGAAAATCAGCAATCACACCATCCTTCAAAGGACGAGTCGCCAGAATATTACCAGGAGTACGGCCTAACATGCGCTTAGCTTCTGCTCCGACAGCTACAACACTTTCCTGACCACCCCCCCGCGCATCTTTTCGAATAGCGACTACTGAAGGTTCATTCAACACAATACCACCTTGTTCGACCACATAAATTAAGGTATTAGCAGTACCTAAATCGATTGAAATATCATTCGAAACTAAACCACGCAATTTTTTTAACATGGAAATTTTTCCTATTGGCTTTTTAAAGATGTTACAAAAAATGCATACTTACTTTAACCGAAAACTCAATTAGAGGAAAGGCTTAAGATCCTCAAACATTACTAATGAATTCTCGGACTGTCGTCTATTACAGGTCTTCTGTATAATGCACTCCTTTAATGGAGAGTTGAATAATGTCCACTTTCAGTAAAAACAATATTGATAAAATTGCAAACCTAGCCAAACTCAATATCTCTGAGAGAGAAAATCAATTGTTGGAGGAAAATTTAAATAAAATTCTTAAACTTGTAGACAAAATGAATCAGATAGATACATCACAGATCGAACTTCTTACACACCCCTTTAATGAAACACAATTCTTGCGAGAAGATATTGTCACAGAATCGAATCAACGCAATTTATTTGAAAAAAATGCTCCTCAAGTAGAAGGCGGACTGTATATGGTCCCTGTGGTTATTGAGAACGAAGAATAATGGATAGGCACATGCATCGAAAAACCATAATTGAATTAAGTAAAGATTTACAGGCTAAAAAAATATCAAGCGTAGAACTTACACAATATTTTTTAGATCGAATTAAAAATTTTAATCCTACATTCAACTGTTTCATCACGATTAGTGAAGAAGAAGCGTTAGCACAAGCTAAAGCAGCCGACACACTCTTAAGTAAAGGCAAAGCTACGCTTTTAACCGGGATCCCAATTGCTCATAAAGATATTTTTTGTACCCAAGGAATTAAAACTAGCTGTGCATCCAAAATGCTAGATAATTTTATTCCCCCTTACGATGCTACAATCGTAAAACGTTTCAAGGAAGCAGGAACTGTTTTAATTGGTAAAACTAATATGGATGAATTCGCGATGGGTTCTTCTAATGAAAATAGTTATTACGGACCTGTCCGAAATCCATGGGATATTAGCCGTATTCCAGGTGGATCTTCAGGAGGTTCGGCGGCTACTGTAGCAGCTCGCATGACTCCCGGAGCAACAGGAACTGATACAGGAGGCTCTATCCGACAACCCGCTGCCTTGTGTGGTGTGACTGGATTAAAACCTACCTACGGACGAGTGTCTCGTTACGGCATGATTGCTTTTGCTTCAAGCTTAGATCAAGGGGGACCATTAACTCAAACTGCTGAAGATGCTGCTTTGCTTCTCAATATTATGGGTGCTCACGACAAAAAAGATTCAACTAGTATAAAAAAAGACACTCCTAATTATTTATCCACATTGAACCACTCCTTAAAAGGTTTAAAAATTGGCCTCCCTAAAGAATATTTTAATGACTGCTTAGATTCAGCTGTAGCAGAATCTATTGACACTGTTAAAAAAGAATTTGAAAAAATGGGTGCCACTTTAGTAGACATTAATTTACCTCACACTGAATACGCCGCACCGGTTTACTATGTGTTAGCCCCTGCTGAATGTTCTTCTAACTTGGCACGCTACGATGGAGTGCGTTATGGATATCGTTGTGCTAATCCTATCGACCTCGATGATCTTTATAAACGTTCCCGTACAGAAGGTTTTGGCCCAGAAGTTAAGCGCCGCATCATGATAGGCACTTATGTGCTGTCAGCAGGATATTACGATACTTACTACCTAAAAGCACAAAAAGTGCGACATTTAATTAAGAATGATTTTGTGGAAGCTTTTAAGCAGGTACACACTATATTAACTCCTGCAACCCCCACTCCGGCTTTCAAACTAGGGGAGAAAACAAAAGATCTCGTTGCAATGTATTTGTCGGATATTTATACTATCGCCATCAACCTTGCAGGATTACCTGCTATTGCATTCCCGGCAGGATTTATTAACCAACTTCCTATTGGTGCTCAATTAATTGGAAATTATTTTGAAGAATCTCAGCTGTTAAATATGGTATACCGTTATCAACAAGAAACTGATTGGCATAAAAAATTGCCACCTAAGTTGAGGTAAATTAACAATGGAATGGGAACCCGTTATTGGTTTAGAAGTTCACGTACAATTACGTACAAAATCAAAAATTTTTTCTGGTGCTTCTACAGCGTATGGTGCTGAACCTAATACTCAAGCCTGTGCAATAGACTTAGGGTTGCCCGGCGTTTTACCTGTTTTAAATAAAGAAGTTATAAAATTAGCGATTCGTTTTGGTCTTGCTATTCAAGCAACGATTGCAAACCATTCCATTTTTACCCGAAAAAATTATTTTTATCCTGATTTACCAAAAGGTTATCAAATAAGTCAATATGATTCACCTGTTATTAAAGCCGGTCATTTAGATATTAAAACCGATCAGGGAAGTTCTAAACGTATTGGAATTGCTTATGCGCATTTAGAGGAAGATGCAGGAAAATCTATTCATAAAGAAATACAAGGTTATTCTAGTATAGATTTCAATCGTGCAGGCGCCCCCTTATTAGAAATTGTTTCTGAGCCAGATATTTGCTCATCTAAAGAAGCAGTAGCTTATTTAAAAGCTTTACATATGTTAGTTCGTTATATCGGCGTGAGTGATGCTAACATGCAGCAAGGTGCCTTCCGTTGCGATGTTAATATCTCTTTACGTGCTAAAGGAGAAAAACAATTTGGAACACGTACAGAAATTAAAAATGTAAATTCTTTTCGGTTTGTTGAACGTGCTATTTTGTTTGAAATTGCTCGACAAAAAAAACTTTTAGAAGCAGGAAAAAAAATCATCCAAGAAACTCGGCTTTATGATGCGGTTCAAGATAAAACTCGAACCATGCGTACTAAAGAAGAAGCTCACGACTATCGATATTTTCCGGACCCCGATCTACTTTCTCTTGAAATTACCCCAGAATTAATTGATTCAATTAAAAGAGAACTTCCTGAATTACCCGAAGAAAAACGACGTCGCTTTCAAGAAATTTATCAGTTGGGCAGTTATGAGGTTAAATTACTTACTCAGGATATGGAAGCTGCGAATTATTTTGAGGCTTTATTAAAAATAGATCACTCTATTTCGCCCAAGCTCGCTGTCAATTGGATTACTGGCGATCTTACAGCGGCATTAAATAAAAATAACCTTGAAATTAATGAAAGTCCGATTAATGCGGAGCAGTTAGCAGGACTTCTACGGCGTATTTCGGATAATACATTATCCGACAGTATGGCAAAACAAGTATTCCAACTAATGTGGAACGCTAAAGGAAAAGTCAATGCTGATGCTATTATTGAACGTGAAGGCCTACATCAAATCACAGACATTAGAGCGCTTACAAAAATCATTGATGAAATTATAAAAAGTAATCCTCAGCAAGTTGAAGAATACCGCTCAGGCAAAATTAAATTATTTGCTTTTTTTATCGGCCAAATTATGAAAGCTTCCAAGGGAAAAGCTAACCCTCAACAAGTAACCAAGTTACTAAAAAAGAAATTGTAAATAACTACCATTCACCACTCTTCGCTTATAATTTTTACATATCAGCTTTATAAAAACAACCAATTTGGTTTATCCAATCAAAACTAGTTCAATACACTCAAACAAAGAACATTGAAAAAATATAATTTAAATTGGTAAAAAATTATTTAAGTTATTTCTTCAAGTTATTGTAATATTATTAATTCATAATAAGATTAATAGATCAATAAACTTTTTATAAAAATCAATAAAAAAGTTATACGAAAAATAATTCACAAGATTGTTCTATTTAAAAGATTTTACTTTTATTTATCCCACTAAATCGCTAAATTTTAAGATTATATCGCGAATTTACTGACCACGATTCACAAGTTTTAAGTATGAATACGGATTCCAAATACATGTATTTAGTGTAGTGTCGTGAAAAAGAAACACTTCAAGAATTCCCTTTTCTAATACTCTCTAAATATTCCACCCAACCTGGGGTAATAATTAAAAATTTTCAATAAAAATAAAGCGTCTGCGGAACGGAACACATTTATTTTTGATGTTGAACGAACCGTTTGATTTATTATGCTTAAAAATTTAAATGTATAGTGTAATCTATATAAAATTCTGCGAGTACTGTATGCTTTAGAAATTAATCATATACCACTACAATTAGCAAAAGGAAAAACATAATAAATATTTCTAATGAAGAGAATAACGATATTGTAAAAATATAAAGATAAATTAACTAAATATCTGAAAGATTTAAAATTTAATTTATTCTAAATTTTTAATGAATCTTCTAATAATGCATTATTCATACACCAATAAATATTAGAAACTGCTCTAACAGTTGCTTTGTTGATCAAACAAGATGGATCCTTAATTAAAATATTTTTTAAGCAGGAACAGAAGAATTATTAATCGAATCAATGATTAACGGGATTAGAGATGTGGCAACTATTCTATTATGGGAAAATAATATTTATATCAGTTTATTCATGTGCATAAAGACAGGAAATATCAAAGAACACTGACGAATGCTGATTAATTTATGGGTAAATATTCTTACCAATCCTGGAATAAAAAGTTTGAACTCTATTTTTTTAATATTTCTGATGTTAATCGTAAATGCAGATGATTGTATATAAGCTCACTTAAATACATTAGTGCAATTGGGGTCAGTAGCAAGTTATTGAGTAAGTGATCTGGATTATGGCAGTCTTCAATAGTTTGGCTCAAGTTTTTTCAATTGAAAAGTCTGATTAATTTAATCTACCTTTTTTACTTGACATTATTTTGCGATTTTTACCTATTATGAAGGATAATTAACTATTTAGCTTAATGATTTCACACTTTAAGGATCTTCTTCCATTTTTAACAAAAACTGTTCTAAAAGATTATATGAATTTTTTGATCCTTTTTATTCTTTTGTTGCTTGCACAAAAAAAAGCGGTTTTATATAAAAAAAACTAAAGCTTAACTAAAAGTTAAATAATTAGAAGCAGGTTCATTTGTAATAGGTGTCAAGTTCATCTGAATTTAAATTTATCAAAATTCACACCTTATTCCCTGGTTTAGCTTTAATTTCTAAATAAGTACGAACCATGATTTTAAAAACTCTTTAAGAAAAGGTTTCTTACTGAAAAATTATCTTATCCAGTCCACTCAGCTTTTAATAAGCTTTTAACCACTTCCAACTTTATGAAACCTTTAACAATTAAGACTTTTAGTTTATGAGGAAAATTATTTTTTTTAATTGAACCACAAGATTCAGTCAAGAGCTATTTCTGTCCTGAATAGAACATACAAAAAGATACACAGAGAGTGTTTGATAAACACTGAGATGCTATTCTCATTTATAAACCAATTTTTCTTGCAACTCTTCGTAGATGAGATAAGCTATTTTTCTAGCTGTAAAAATTACAAAACTTAAAATTATATCTAAAGATTAAATATTTTTATCGAGGTTTCGTCAAACTTTTAGTTACATTTACAACTATTGATCTATCATTATAATATAATCAAGCCAATTAAACCAAGAGAAGACAAAGTACATCAATAATAAATACCAAAACTAATTAATCATAGTTGATGTATTTCTTCCTTTTGA
>NZ_NSHJ01000093.1 GCF_002871095.1 Coxiella-like endosymbiont | reverse complement strand
TTAGTAAAAAATTATATAATTATATAAATAAAACTAGCAATAAAAACTCTAATGCAACGGATAAAATATCTAATAAAAATTTATTAGATATCAAAGGTTTGATTTTTTTGTTAAGACTAATATATAAACGAGTTAACAGTGGAATCAAAACAATAATCAAAAATGGATTTAAAAATTGGGTAAATTTTAAAATAATTTTACACCTAAGGAAGTAGATATTTATATTACGATCGGTGAAGGAGAAAATAGATTTAAAAGGTTTGATTGTAGGGAGAAGAGCCCAAAAGCCAATAGAAATGGAAATTAAGAAGGCTTGTAGTCATTGTATTATGTTGTTCATCTTGTTTTCTCTATTTTGAGAAAGAAATAAACTACGCTCAAGAAGATTAAAAAAATCTTATTAACCTAATAACTAGGTATTCACATATAACTATGTTAGTTAAACTTTAAAAATTAAAACAAAGTTAAATAAGAGTAATACTTGCTATATTGCCTAAATATAATATAATTTTAAATTTAATTTTAGCTGAGAAGCTTTTAATAAAGCTTTGTGTAGGAAGAGTCCTGAAATTACTTAATAATTACCTAAATATTTACTTTTAAAGTAGGAAGTAAGCATGTCAATAATTTATTACTCTTTTATAGCCAAAAAGAGATCGGGATCTTAGCTGTAATAATGCAGTACAGCACCTATGAAAATGGGAAGATTAATGAACCCATATTTATTCCGATATAAAAAGACTGAAACTACTATTGTGACTGAGATCGTTTATTTTCATACAGAGTTCTTCCAATAATATTAAATACATTGAGTTTTAAAAGACTATTAGTCACAATCAGTAAAAGCTAATCTAATAAAAAACCTACTTACTGGTTTGGGAGAGTGCTATGAGAAGATAGACAAGTATAAATAATCAGTCTCTCTATAAAATGGTTTTTTGGAAATCAATATAACGATAACGGTTGCTAATAAAACTCCTAAAAGGAGAGTTAAAATATAAAATAATATTTAAAATACTATATAAATTAGTCAACCTGTTAATCTGATAATAGTGGTTTGTTTACCGTATCAAAGTCATATTATTCCCATAACTGGGTAAAAAATAAAAAGATAGAGGGTTTTCAGATGTTTTCTTTGTTAATTGGTTATTTTGAAGAAGTAAAACTCTGATAGTGATTTCATATAAGAGGCTATGGATTAATTTTAGGCTCTCTTTCCAAAGAGTCTATCTTTTAGTTAAACATTTAATTCTCTTTTTTAAAATCGGTGATTGTGTGAGCTTTTATTAGTGTACGCCATAAACCTGGCAAACAAAATCCATGGGTTATAAGTTTCCATATTATCATACAAGTGATTTTGATAGTATCAATTAGTGGCTTATAATGGCTAGGGCGAGAATTTTTAGGATAATGAGAATAAATCGGAATGGAGATAGGTAGGTAACCTCGACGACTAGCTTGAATTAACATTTCGCTTTCAAAAGCAAATCGTTGAGAACGTAGACTATGTAGAGATTGATAGAGAAACTCACAAGGATAAAGACGATAACCCGATTGAGTATCAATAATACGATGTCCGGCAGCCCAGGAAATAAAAAAATCAGCAATCAGGTTTGCACGTCGCCGAGCTTTAGGAGCATTTTCTGTATTATAAGTTCGCGCACCAATAATAATATGGTTGGGGTATTCCTTCATTGCTTGAATGAATTTAGGAATATCATGAGGATCATGTTGAGTATCAGCGTCCATACAAATAGCGGCATGGACGTTTAATTCTTGCAAATGACGAAAACTACGCATTAAGCTGGCACCCTTACCTTGATTAGTAGAATTTCTAAGAAGTGCAACAGGTAAATCTTCTAATTTCATTACCGTTTGATCTGTGCTTCCATCATCAACTACGATCACTTTATCAGTAAAACAAATAACAGATTCAACAATAGTGCGAATACTGGATTGTTCATTATAAGCGGGAATAATGATAGCAATATCAGGATAAAAATATTTCATAATTTTTGTTGAAGCTCAATTAAATAATACAGAATTTCCAAGGCTTGTTTGGGTGTTAGATCATCAGGATTAATTTTATTTATTGCCATTGACAGAGAATTCTCAGATAAAACGAGTGCGTTTTGTTTTGGCATTAAATGCTTTGTTGTTTGAGTTGGATTTTCAAGTTCTTCTAATTTTTGACGTGCCTGATCAATGACACTTCGAGGCACTCCAGCTAATTGAGCAACATGTAACCCATAACTTTTACTGGCAGGACCCTCCTTAAGAGCATGTAAAAAAATAATTTTTTCTTCATGTTCTACGGCATCTAAATGAACATTTCTGATTGTGGGAAACATTTCAGATAGTTTGGTTAATTCAAAATAATGTGTAGCAAATAAAGTGAAAGCTTTTAATTTTGTAGCTATATAAGAGGCACATGCATAAGCGAGTGAAAGACCATCGAATGTACTCGTACCTCGCCCTACTTCGTCCATCAACACTAGGCTTCGCTCAGTAGCATTATGCAAAATAGCTGCTGTTTCCGTCATTTCGACCATGAAGGTTGATCGTCCATTGGCGAGATCATCTGAAGCACCGATACGTGTAAAAATGCGATCAATTGGGCCCACACGACAACTTTTTGCAGGTACAAAGCTGCCAATATGCGCGAGTAATACAATCAAAGCAGTTTGTCTCATATAAGTAGATTTGCCACCCATATTTGGACCTGTAATTATTAACATTCGTCTTTTGTCATCAAGGCGAGTATCATTTGGTATAAATGGATTAGTTATATTTTCCAGTACAGGATGGCGGCTTTCTTCAATATGAATGATGGGCTCGTCACAAAATTGTGGAGCGCAATAATGAAGAGTGTCCGCACGTTCTGCTAAATTATTTAATACATCTAATTCAGAAATGGCTGTTGCGCATTGTCGTAACGGGATTAATTGTTTAATTAATACATCTAATAATTGCTCATACAATTCTTTTTCTCGAGCTAACGCTTGAGAGCGACTACTCAATACTTTTTCTTCAAAATTTTTTAATTCGAGGGTGATATATCGCTCCACATTTTTTAATCTTTGGCGGCGAATATATTCAGGAGGTGTATCTTTTGCTTGTGTCCGTGAAATTTCAATGTAATATCCGTAAATTCGATTATAACCCACTTTTAGAGTGTTTATTTTTGTTCGCTCGCGTTCACGTTGTTCTAAGTCTAATAAGAATTGATGAGTACTGCTGCTTAGATTACGCAGCTCATCTAAAATTGAATCAAAACTTTGTGCAATAACCCCCCCATCACGCATAACAACAGGAGGATTTTCTACTATTGCGTCTTGTAATAATTTAAATAAATCATCAAAATGACCCAATTTATTTTGAATTTGCTGTAATAATTCACTTGCCGACAAGAAAATTAATTGTTGATGTAAAGTTGGTAGTACACTTAACGCCTGCCGTAATTGCATTAAATCTCGAGGCCGTACCGAACGTAAAGCTACTCGGGCAATAATTCTTTCTAAGTCTCCAACAAAACGTATATTTTCCCAAAGTTTAGAATACAATTTGTTTTTCAAAATAACTAAAATCGCGCTCTGTCTTTTTTGCAATAGAGCTTGATTACGTAGAGGACGATTTATCCATCGTCTCAATAATCGACGGCCCATTGGAGTCGCTGTTCGATCTAACACCCAAGCAAGGGAATGAATTTCTTCATTCCGTAAGTTCTTAATTAATTCAAGATTACGACGTGTACTTGCATCCATGAGAATGGATTCTTCGTTTTGTTCAGTGTGAATGGAATGAATGTGGGGTAAAGCTGTTCTTTGAGTATATTTTGCATACTGTAATAAACAACCAGCGGCACCAATGGCAACAGGTAAATGTGTTACCCCAAAACCATCTAAACTTTGAGTTTGAAATTGTTGACATAAGAGCATTGTTGCAGTGTCACGGTTAAATTCCCAAGGAGGACGATGTTTGATTTCTACTCTAAGTAATTCGATTTGTATGTCTTCATTGATTAATAATTCAGCAGGAGAAATACGTTCAATTTCTGCAAGAAGTTCGGTTTTGGTAGTAACCTCTTGAATTAAAAATCGACCACTGGTGATATCCAAAGTAGCAATGCCGAAAATGTTTTTTTTTTGGTGGAGTACCATTAAAGTATTATCTCGATGTTCCTCTAGTAAAATTTCGTCACTCACGGTACCTGGAGTAATAATTCGGGTTACTTCACGAGTCACAGGCCCTTTACTGGTAATTGGATCGCCGCTTATTTGTTCGCAAATAACTACTGATTCGCCAAGACGAATTAATTTAGTTAAATAATTGTCTACGGAATGATAAGGGACCCCAGCCATAGGAATAGCTTGCCCTCTCCCGGACTGACTCCCACGAGTAGTTAAAGTAATATTTAATAATTTAGAGGCTTTTTGAGCATCTTCATAAAATAATTCGTAAAAATCACCCATGCGGTAAAAAACTAAAAGATCTGGATATTCTTTTTTGATGTCCCAATATTGCTGCATCATTGGGGTATGTTTCTTGAAATCTTCTTGATAAGAAAGTTTTGTTTTTATTCGAGTCTCCATGTTTTTGAAAGCTTAGTAAAAGTGCTGGCGATACTCAAGAGGTATTGTTATGATTTTTAAAATTTTCTAAATTATCTTTACCATGGAGCTACTCTACTAGTGGACATTAATAATTATCTTTTAAGCCGTCAACTCGGATTAATTTTAAAAGAAAAAAAAATGAAATTAGCAGTGGCAGAATCTTGTACAGGAGGTGGATTTTGTCAAGTTATTACCTGTGTTCCAGGAAGTTCTTCTTGGTTTGACTGTGGATTTATTACCTATACTAACAGTGCAAAAGAAGAACTTTTAGAAATAGACCCACAATTAATAAAACGGGAGGGTGTGGTAAATAAAACAGTAGCATGGGAAATGGCTGTAAGAGTTTTGAAACGAAGTCATGCTGATATCGCTTTAAGCATTACTGGTATTGCAGGGCCTAGCGGAGGAATTTCTGATAAATCTGTAGGGATCGTTTGGTTTGGAATTGCAGAAAAAACGGGTAAAGTAGAATGTTACAAAGCTCATTTTGAAAGCGGACGTAAACACGTTCGGGATTCGGCAATTGCTTATGGATTAAAATCTTTGCTTAAATCTGTTACTAATTAAAGGATACAAAAAGGATACAATATATTTAAGAAATTTATTTATGGAATAAATATTTACAGCATTTTTTTTGGGAGAATTTTATTTGCACTTCATAGTGTAAGTATTGTAAATCTATTATTTTAAATTTTTTATATAAGAAGAGAGAATAGATAATCCTAAGAAAAAAAGCGTTAAGGCGGTGTTACTTTGCCTTACCTTAAAATTAAGCAGTAAAATTTGCTAAGAGCTCAGTTATTCGGTTGAGTAATACTGATATTGTTTAAAGAATATCAATGTCATTTTCAGAGGCTCACTTAGTTTAGATATTATATTGGGCGTAGGTAGTCTTACCTCGTAAGAGGTCTCATAAAAATATATCGTTTTCAAGAGGGTTCCAGAAAAATGATTTTAATAGTTCTTTAAATAATCGCTTCTTACCAAGAAAGAGGTGGTATAGCTGTCTTTTTTTAGATGTTGAATATGCTTTTTCTAGATGTATGCATTCTATCCTCAAATATTGGGTACTAATGTTGGTGATTGATTAATATTTTAACCCAATACTAGAAAGCAAGTTTTAAAAATCACTGATATACTATAGTTTTTTTTGCCTCCGGTTGCGGTTGATATTTCGTGATGGTTGATTTCAGTAACTGTTTTAAAATACCTGAGGCTGAAATTGAAGGAGATATGGGTGAGTTTGATATGGGAAAACCCCAGGGGGGGAGACCCCTAGTGAATATTATAAGTATTATGTAAACTTAGTAGTAATATCAAGAAATCCAATAACATTAGGATAATATTTATTAATCAAATACGAATTTAAATGGGTGTCATTTTTTAGTACTTTCGTAAACTACTATGGATAGAAAGGTATTAAAATTTAATTTTTCAATATGATTAGATATTTGTCATATTGGATCGATTTAATAATGTAAAGAAATTCATTATGAGTAATAAAACTTAACTCAAAATCTTCAAAAATAAAGTAGCAGCACTAGGTTTCGTTAAGTGAAATTTAATACTTATATATTGGCTAAGTATTGTATGCGACAGTGAATTAATCGAGCTGCCTGTGATTGTTAAAAATGAATTTATTGTAAAAAAGCAGGTGCTTAATATAGCTATTAATGGTGAACCCATTATAGAAGGGAAAATATTTAAAAATTTTAAATTGAAAATTAAAAAGTTTTAAAAAAATTGAAACTTTTTTACGAGAGAAGAATTATTATTCAAGCAAAAATTAAGCACAATAGTGAAAAAAGTACCATGACAGAATGATGCAATTTCGTGAATGCACTATTTCTTTAATGGTAAGACGCCACGCCAACCAATTAGTAGTTGGAATAAAAGTAAAAACTTCTAAATAAAAATTATAAACTAAATAAGGGTTATAAACTTTTAGCATTGGAAACTTTAATAATATTATTTAGCTGTTAAAGATTTTGATAATATCTTTATCTAAAGTTTAGATATATGCAAGATATTGATCACCGCAGGGTTTATTACTCATATAGTCGTAGAATCTAAAGTAGAATGTAAACATTAGGGAATAAAAAAATTATTGGTTGTGGGTAATATCTTCTTCATGATGAAATATTTTATGGAAAGCACGGTATCTCAATTTTAAAAATATTAGGAGCAAAATTTAAATTTCGCTAAGCAACAGTTCTTATTGGTTGCTCCTTTTTTAATACAACGAGGTTTTAAATCATAATACATCTATCATTGGATACAACAATGTTAAATTACATGAATAGCAATCAATTACGTCAAATTTTTATTGAATATTTTAAAAAATTAGATCATGAAGTTCTTCCAAGTAGTTCATTAATCAATAAAAATGACCCGACTCTTTTATTTACGAATGCTGGAATGGTCCAATTCAAAGATGTATTTTTGGGTATTGATACGCGTCCTTATCAGCGTGCTGTTTCTATACAGAAGTGCATACGAGCTGGAGGAAAGCACAATGATTTGGAAAATGTGGGGTATACTTCCCGCCATCATACTTTTTTTGAAATGCTTGGAAATTTTAGTTTTGGAGATTATTTTAAACGGGAAGCAATTAACTATGCCTGGAGCTTTTTAACGGAAGTTCTAGAGTTACCAAAAGAACGTTTATGGATTACCGTCTTTCGAAATGATCCTGAAAGTGAAGCTATTTGGCTGAAAGAAATAAAAATTAATCCCCAGCGTTTTTCTCGATGTGGCAAAAAAGAAAATTTTTGGCAAATGGGAAATAGTGGACCTTGCGGTCCTTGTACAGAAATATTTTATGATCACGGACCTACCGTATCGGGAGGGCTACCGGGTAGTCTCAACGGAGATGGAGATCGTTATGTGGAGATTTGGAATTTAGTATTTATGCAATATAATATAGAGTTAAGTGGTAAATTAAATCTTTTAACTAAACCTTATGTTGATACTGGAATGGGACTTGAGCGTATTGCAGCAGTGATGCAAAGGGTTCATGATAATTATGATATTGAATTATTCCAATATCTTTTAAAGACCTTAGGAGTGTTGATTGGTAATGAAGATTTTCAGAATACCTCCATGCGAGTAATTGTGGACCATATTCGTTCGGCTGCTTTTCTTATTGCGGATGGTGTTATTCCTTCTAACGAAGGAAGGGGGTATGTTTTGCGTCGTATTATTCGTCGCGCCGTTCGTCATGGTTATAAACTGGGACAACAAACCAACTTTTTTTATCAGTTAGTCACTCCATTAACAAAAGTGATGGGCGATACTTATCCCGAACTTTATAGAACTCAGCCTATTATTGAACAACTGATTTTTCAGGAAGAAATACAATTTTCCCGAACATTATTAAAAGGTCTTAAAATTTTAGATCAAAAAATGGCTAAATTATCTCATCGAGAAATTCCTGGCGAGGTGATTTTTCAATTATATGACACTTACGGTTTTCCTCCGGACTTAACGGCAGAGATTGCTAAAGAACGTAATTTTATGATGGATTATGCTGGATTTAAGAAAGCAATGAACTGCCAACGAGAACAATCTCAACGAGCTCAACAATTTACTTTTGATTACACTCAAAAAATACACATTAGCGGTAAAACCGAATTTATAGGTTATGAGACTTTAAATGCAGAAGCCTCTATAATTATGCTTTTAGAAGATAATAAACCAGTCACTCTCTTAAATGAAGGAAAAAAAGGAGTTGTCATACTTGATCGAACTCCTTTTTATGCTGAATCCGGTGGGCAAGTAGGAGATCAGGGTTATTTATTTTTTAAATTCGGGAGTTTCCGTGTTAAAGATACTAAAAAAGAGGGTACTCTTTATTGGCATATTGGTGAAATTGTTAAAGGAACTTTGCATCTTAAAGACACAGTAAAAGCAAAAGTAGATAATTCACGTTTCAATATTATGCGAAATCACTCAGCTACCCACTTGTTACATGAAGGTTTACGACGTGTATTAGGTAGTCATATCATACAGAAGGGTTCTCTTGTGGAAGCCAACCGTTTAAGATTTGATTTTTCTCACTCGCGTCCCATGATCCGTCAGGAATTACAAGCTGTAGAAAAAGTAGTGAATAAGCAAATTCAAGCTAATTTGAGTTCTCGTGTCAATGTCATGACACTTGAGGAGGCAAAAAAATTAGGAGCGTTAGCCCTTTTTGGTGAACGATATCAAAAAAGAGTTCGTGTTTTACAAATAGGGGATTTTTCTATCGAAATTTGTGGTGGTACTCATATCAAACAAACTGGAGAAATTGGTTTATTCAAAATTGTTTCTGAATCAGGTTGTGCTGCAGGTATTCGTCGTATTGAAGCGATTACTGGTCAAACAGCTTTATCTTATGTTGAAACTGAAGAAGAGCAGTTAGAAACTTTAAGTAATTTATTAAAAACAAATAAAAATCAATTGATTTTAAAGATAAATAAAATTTTAAAAGAAAATTGTAATAGAGAAAAAGAGTTAATAAAATTAAAACGACAAATGGCCTTACAGCAGATTTCATATTTGATGAATGAGGCAGTCGATATTCAAGGGGCAAAGGTTTTAACATCAAAAATAGAACCAGTAGATCACGATACTTTATGTAGTATGGTTGATGAATTGAAGCAAAAACTTAAAAAAGCAGCTATAGTACTTGCGATAGTAGAAAAAAACCGAGTCCGTCTGATTTCGGGGATTACAAAAAATTTCTTAGATTATTTTAATGCCACAGAATTATTAATGTTTGTGGCCATACAAATTGGAGGACGAGGGGGAGGGCGTCGTCCTGATATAGCTCAAGGAGGAGGAGATTCACCAAAACAATTGAATAAAGCCCTAAACTCAGTATACGAATGGGTAAAAGAAAAATTAAGAAAAACAGGTAAAGATATTAACAAGTATGTTCCTGAAAACTGCTAAAATTAAATTGGAGTCCTCAATGTGGCTTTAATTGTTCAAAAATTTGGGGGTGGTTCTGTTGCAGACATTAATAAAATACACAATGCTGCTCATATTGTTTCGGAAGCACGTCAGCAAGGACATACAGTAGTTGTAGTTGTTTCTGCAATGTACGGTGAAACAGACCGGTTGATTAAATTAGCTCGTTCCATTTCTGACACTAATTTGCGTGAGTATGATGCATTAATATCAACGGGTGAGCAAATGTCAGCTGCTCTACTTAGTATGGCATTAGAGATTCGAAATTGTCCCGCTCATTCTTATACCGCTGCGCAAATCCGTTTACGGACTACTAACGAACACCAAAAGGCTCGAATTATTGACATTGATCCTCAGATTTTATTGGCTGATTTAAAAGCAGGGCTCACACCCGTAGTAGCTGGATTCCAAGGAATTAGTGAAATGGGTGAGATTACTACTTTAGGCCGAGGAGGCTCTGATCTTACTGCTGTTGCTTTAGCTGCCGCTTTGCAAGCAGACGAGTGTCAAATTTTTACAGATGTCGATGGAGTTTATACCAGTGATCCTAAAGTCGTTTCCGCTGCGAGGCGAATTTCAAAGATTACTTTCGAGGAAGTAATGGAAATGTCCAGCCTAGGTGCTAAAGTACTTCAAAATAGATCTCTTGAATTTGCGGGAAAATATCAAGTTCCTATTCGCGTATTGTCTAGTCTACGAAAAGGACTGGGAACCTTAATTACTTATGAAAGAGATTGTATCGAACAGCCGCTTGTATCAGGTATTGCTTTTGAAAGACATCAAGCAAAAGTAACCTTGCAAGGGATTCCAGAAAAACCTGGACTAGCTAGTTACATTCTTGGGCTTATTGGGAAGGCAGATATTGAAGTGGACATGATCATTCAAAATGTTTCTAGCGTGGATACAAAGATTGATTTTAGCTTTACTTTACAGCGGGATGATTATGTAAAAGCTTATCCTATCATGCAAACAGTAGCAGAAGAGCTTGGTGCTCGGGGCGTACTTACTAATAGTACGGTTGCTAAGATCTCTTTAATAGGTGTGGGTATGCGTTCCCATGCAGGTATCGCTTCCCGAATGTTTAGTGCCTTAGGGCAGGAAGGGATTCATATTTACTTAATCACAGCTACTGAGATTAAAATTTCTGCTGTTATTGATGAGAAGTACCTGGAAGTAGGAGCCCGGACACTTCATTCAGCCTTTAATCTCGATTGTTAGTTAAAAATGTATTGATTTATCAGGGAATTTCGATATTATTTTAAATTCTCTCGAAGAGAGAGGAGCTTAGGCTCTTCATTATACTAAAATTAAAGATAAGGAGATTCTGCCTAAAAAGCTTTCAGGTAAGGATTTCTCTAAAGAAGGAGAGGAAGATGTTAATACTAACAAGACGTATTAGTGAATCAGTGATTATTGGAGATGACGTTAAAGTAACTGTACTTGGTGTGAAAGGTAACCAAGTTCGCATTGGAATTGAAGCACCAAAAGAAGTTTCTGTGCACCGCGAAGAAATTTATGAGAGGATTAAACAGGAAAAATTAGCGAAGCCACACGCTAAAGATGATATTGAAAAAACTTCTGAATTTGATTAAATGCTACTACGTATCTTCTAGAAAGTATATCTTGGTTGTTTGTCGTTCCACTTTTTATCCTGTTATTTTGTTTCACAGGATGTATGTTTTTCTATCCGTTGCATGTCTAATTAAAATCTTAAATTGTAAGAGTGAAAAAATAGCTCGTTTTATTTCTCTTGAGAGGAGTGTTATTATTCGTGCCCTATGGAGGCTTCTGGAAACTCAATTCAAAAATTATTGACTTTATAAATACCCAACGAAGAAGTTTTAAGTACAAAAGGAAAATTAATGGAGAGATGGCCGAGTTGGCTGAAGGCGCTCCCCTGCTAAGGGAGTATGGGGCAAAAAGAAAGCTCTATCGAGGGTTCGAATCCCTCTCTCTCCGCCAATTTAAGCAATTGATTGAGATCAACTCTTTGATTATTAGTATATTGATTTACCTGCATTGAGCATTCTACTGAAAGTCGTGTAATAATGTAAATTAGTTCTTGTGCAATTTCTTACAAAGTCTAAGCTTACTTATAGTACGTTTTAACGATCAGTCTAGCTCTTTTATTTTTTAGAAAAAATTTTTTTACAGAAAAACCATAGTCAAATATCCAAAGAAGCTGAACTAGTACCCCTTCTTTAGGGGATTTTGTTATTTTGATGTATTTGTTTTGTTAACAGGATTTGTTCATGCCAGCTTTTTAACTCATGCCTAAAGATGTTAATCTATTTTTTTTAAAAAAAATACTTAATATTAACACTTTATTTTTTAGTAAAAATGATCTGTTCTAGATATCGTTAATTTACCAACACAAAAATAATACTTTACAAGGAGTTTTTAAAACTTTTATGGAATTTTTTAAAGAGCAGAGGGATATTGTTACGTACTAGTAAAGTATATTTTAGAGAGGTAATATGATTGTTGTCCCTAAATGCTAGATAATGTAGTTTACTTCTTGAAGAATTTAAATATTTTAAAGAAATTTGAATCTTCATTAAATGAGAGAGCAATAAAAATTGATATGCTGGTGTGTGCTGGTGGCGGAAGATGTGTTATTATGATGCCATTTCAAACAATATTTTCTCTTTTTCATTATTGGTCTTTAGAAAAGATAAAAAAAAGAATATATTTACTAATAAAAGTATAAGCAATGTTGATTTTTTTACTGATGTAATTAAAACTCTAAAAATAACGAAGATTTTTATCAAGATAAAGAATCAAAATAAGCAAGCCTCAGATTGCTGTTTAAAATTTCATTAAGTTAGGTTTATAAAGGCCAGGTTATTATCATCCAGAGTGTATCCAAGAATCTTGGACAGGATTGAGATCTCTTGCTAATTAAGATTTTCTTCGTTGAAGAAAAAATATGTCGTTCTGAAAGAAAAGTAAGCTTCAAAATAAAGCTCTTCTTTAAGATAGTTGATAAATTGTTTTATAATTTTTTAAGTTCATCTTCTGTTTCTAACACAATATACAATTCTGAAATTGTGTCGTGCATGCATGATTAATGCAAATCATTTTAATGCTTTCAAAAAAAATAATAATTGATTAATAAATGATATTTTTCTAGTTGTTAGTAACTTATTCATATATTGCAATGTAGATGAGTAGTCTAATAATTGCTATATTATATTTTTATTTCGTACGATTATTTGGCAGTGTCTCCTGATTCAGGTAGTGACTAGTGAGATTAGTTGGTTCTTGGGTTTGGAGAGATTATATTTTATAAAGGTTGGTTTAAAAGTAATCTTATATTTTTACTAGTGTTAAAATTTTTATCATGGCGAATATCAATAAATACTTTATCTTTAATAAAAATGATTAATAAATAATCTACTTATGCTGATTATATTACGATCTTTATAAATTGTTATCTGAAGCACTATATTTAACTATAATACTCGTTGAAACTTCAAATTATTTTGAAAATACTTATTAACATAATTATTTTTAATTATTTATATTTATTAGTTTAATTATTTATTTGTATCGAAATTTTTTCCATTAATTCCAAATTGAGCAATCTTACTGTTCACTTTTAATATAAAAACTAATGTATTAAAATATTTAAAAAATAGACAGAAGTAATGGAAGTTTTCGATTATGGTGATATTTTGTAAAT
>NZ_NSHJ01000092.1 GCF_002871095.1 Coxiella-like endosymbiont | reverse complement strand
ATTTCTAAATAGAATACTAATTTAGTAGGATAGTAATTTATAGTTAAAAAATAATTAAATTGTGATTAGAAGTAGATCTTCAAATATCATGATTATGATGATGAGTAATACAATAACTAAATACTATGGATATAAGTCCATATATACTCCGACCAATTTAAGAAATAAAGATGAGTTTTATCAATGAAAAAAAATCATAATGATTTCTATGCTTTCTTAAAGAAAGAAATAAATGAACTAAAAGTGAGATACTAATTATTAGCAAAAAATTACAAGACATAAGAAAATTAGAAGAAATATACTAATTACTCAAAAAAAATATTAACTAGTGGAAAAAACATACTTAACTTTAGCTAAGTAATTAAAAAAAATAATGTTTTAATCATAATTTTAATCATAATGAATATGAAACCTTTTGAAAAAAGTCATCGTATCTTATCTCATACAGGTTTTTCTGAAAAGCGTGTTTGAGTTTTCTTTAAATGGTTCGTCTATTCTATTTTCTTGTAAAAAAGTCTGACAGTGAGGACTTTGTGTCCAAAACTAAAAAACGTTAATTCCTTGTGTAAATTAACCAAGAAAGGTTAAGCTAAGATAATCCTTATAGTTAATCCTTTAATCCTTATTATAATCTAATAATTTAGATATAGGCAATTTATTTTTGCATTTTTATTTTTGAATTTTATTAAAAATTGCTTCACAATTATCTTGTGAAATAAGAAACCAAAAGTTTAAATAAGAATACCCCAACAGAAATTACTAGCATATTTTAATTAGCTTACAATAAATTAATTAAATTTATTTATACAAATAAAAACTTACTTAAATAAAAAAGCTACTTTAATTAGAGTATAACATTTATCGCGTTAAATAAACTTTTTACCTCTACTATATCTCTAAAATTTGGATAATATATTTTATTGTATCTACTTGAAAACCTAAATTAGAATAACCCTTTTAATTAAAAGAAATAATGACGCTCAAAATAAAAATAATATGAAGTGGTGTATTGGAAAACTATCGATCTATTAATATCGATGTACTTAATATTAACTGAATAATAAATATAAAATCAATTTAATTACAATTATAAAAGCAATTTTTCTATAAAAGCAATTATTCAATCACTAAGCTATTAAAAAGGTGTAATTTTAAGTGTATTATTTTATATAGTAGATTCTTAGATATTCCTGGCATTAGTAGCTTCTTAGATATTCCTGGAATCCAAGCTTACTAGTAAACCACTGATAATTAATTAAATACCAGAAGGTTCAGAAAAATACCAGCAGGTTAAGAAACATTAAAACATTAATTTGTTTCCGCAATGGATGGGATCTGATCTCCACGGGGGGCAGTCGTACCAATCATGACGAGCAAAGAATAAGATGCATGATCTTAAATCCAAGTTACTTATTCCTCAAGTCTATTCTCTAAAATCTAGCTGAATTTTAAGGTGATTTAAGATCTGGTGGAAATTGCTTAGCTAAAATCATATAATTATAATTACCGATTTCTTTTTATAGAAGAGGATTAATCATGGCTATTGAACGAACTTTGTCAATTATCAAGCCGGATGCGGTTGCAAAGAATGTTATTGGTGAAATTTATATGCGTTTTGAGGAGGCTAACCTTAAAATTATTGCAGCAAAAATGCAACATTTGAGTGAGGAACAGGTAAAAGCTTTCTATGCTGTGCATAAAAAACGTCCTTTTTACAAGGATTTAGTTAAATTTATGACTCAGGGTCCCGTGATGATCCAATTACTTGAAGGCGAAAATGCGATTATTAAAAACCGTGAGCTTATGGGAGCCACTAACCCTAAGGAAGCAGTTCCTGGAACGATACGAGGTGACTTTGCAGATTCTATTGATGCCAATGCGGTGCATGGTTCCGACAGTCCAAAGACAGCAAAAGAAGAGATTTCCTTTTTCTTCAAGCCAGAGGAAATTTTTTCGAGTAGCTAAATGTTTAACTTTATTACAACTTATCAAGATCGGATTAATCTTCAACTGAAGAATTTATTACCGGATCCCACACAATCTCCTGAACGTCTGCATCAGGCGATGCATTATGCTGTTATGTCAAGAGGGAAGCGTTTACGTCCTTTATTGGTTTATGCAACGGGGCTTTCTTTTGGAGCTGAGCTAAAACGAATGGATAAAGCAGCTTGTGCTATTGAATTTATTCATTGTTATTCATTGGTGCATGACGATTTGCCGGCAATAGACAATGATAATTATCGGCGAGGCAAGCCCACTTGTCATAGAGCCTTTGATGAGGCAACGGCTATATTAGTAGGCGATGCTTTACAGTCGTTAGCTTTTGAAATATTAGCTCAAGAAAAAAGTACTCGTTTAGTAGCTACTTTAGCTCGTGCTTCAGGTTCTTTAGGTATGGTTGGTGGTCAACAACTTGATTTAGTTCATAAAGGAGGTAATGAGTTTGTTTATCAATTAAAAACAGGAGCCTTATTTCGTGCAGCTGTTGAACTAGGTGCGTTGTGTGCCAATTTCACGAATGAAATCGTACTGCAACAATTGCGTGAACTTGGGACAACTATTGGATTAATTTTTCAATGGCAAGATGATTTAGATGATCAAATTAAAATGGGTATAAAAACGCAAAATTTTATTAGCGAACGTATTGACATGTTGTTTAACAAAATAGAGCAACTAATAAGAACTTTAAATGGTAACACAACTTTTATTAATTTGATAATTAATTCTCTTTATTCCAAAATTTATCATTATCAATAAAGAGGCGCTTAAGCGAAAGAGAAAGAGGTGCTTCAGTACCGTCGGGCACCTAACCAGTCAGAGAGAGGATAATACTTGGCAAAGCTCTTTTCTCAAGGTAGAGTTCTTGAGTGAGTGTTATTTATATTTTAATTTTTATTAAATATTTCAATATATTTAGTATCTTAGCTATTTTTTTCGTTTATTAGTATTTATCGCGTTTGTTCGAAAGCGATTACTAATTTTTTGATATTTTACTTTTTTTTAAAATTAGTTATATGTTTTCTCTCTAATGAAATGTTTTTAATTAACGCAAACAATGGAGTAAGTAATATTTAAACAATGGAGTGAAGTAATACTAGATGGAGTAAGTAATACTAGTAAGTAATACTTATTTTATTAATATTAAGAATTAATAATATTAAAAATTAAGAAATTAAGAATTAAGAAAATTTTTTTAGGCTTTTATTAAGCCAGTAAAGTAGTTGATTGCTATAAAGTAAGTTTTAACGGTGTGTAGATGAAATAAAGATATCAAAAATTTTAATAGGTTTATTCTTAGTGTTAGTAGGGTGATCTTTTAAAAATCAATAATTACTTATGAGCATTTTATTTTAAGTGAATTTTATCTCAAGGTAATTCTGTTTTTGGATTTTTTATGTAATTTTCTCAAATTTCTGAGGATTGTCTTCGAATATTCCCTTATTGATTATGCCGTGCAAATTGTAATTTGGGTTAATTTAAATTAAATCATTTTTTTGAAAAGGCAAAACCATACTGTGTTAGAAAAAGCTGGGCTTGAAAATATTTTTAATATAATTAACTCATGTTCTTTTGTTTGAATTTAGATGCATAGTTATATGTACTATGTACGTTATGTAGTTTTTCTTTTAAAGTTTGTTATTTTTTCTATTTATTTTATGGAATATTTTAAATTTATAGTAAAAAGTATATAAGAGTCCTGTAAGTGATTTTTATATTTCTAGCCTTGTGAGGGCAGCAGTACTTTGTTTAGTTGGTTTAGATTAGATCCTTCTATTTTTGTTTTTCTATAAGTTTTCTATAAGTGTAGAAACTTTAAAATACGTTTGATTTACTTTATTTATTTTGTAATACTAAAGATTTAGTAAAGGTTTAATTTTATTAATATTATATATGATATATGCGCTTCTTCAGTTTTACTCATCGTCACTTCGTTCATCGTCATAAGAGGCTGTCGATTCAATGTCACAATAATATTTTTTAAAAAAGCATTAAAAAGTATTGTTATTGATAAAATATCTTGAGATTAGATGGTGTATCATCCGTTATTTTATTGGTAATGACATTAAAAACTTTATTTTTCTCTGTCTAGGCATTAGAGAGTAATTTTTTCGGATTAATAATTCTTTTAATTGTCTAATGTTTTTTAAACCAAAAATCTTGAAAAGATTTGATTTATCCATTATAATGCATGATAAATGAATAAATGATTTATCGTATTTGGATCAATAAATTTAGCAAAAATTCACTTACCTTTAGATGGTCACCAGAGGTGATTTATTTTGATTATTTTTGATTTAGTATACTAGCATTTTTTAAATAAAAATCAATTGCCTTCTAAGTTATTAGTTCAAGCCTATATAATGCAACAGTGTGTTTTCCTGACTAAGCAGATTTAAAAGTATTAATAGATTGTATTTATATCCACTTGATAAAGAAGTGAGATAGTTTTTCCCTCAGGAATTAAAAAGGTAGTTTTCTTTAGGTAAATTTTTTCTCTATTTTGAATAGGATAGCTTTTAACTGAGAAAATAGTAACCCTGTGAGGATTATTAATAGAATCTCTTGAATGGTTAACTGTGTGTTATTAATAATTGGATAATTTCATTGATATTATTATCAGTGTCTAGTGGCATAGAAGGTAAGGAGGGGATGCCGTTAAATGAAACTTGTATTCTTAAAATACTTCTTACCAATTTTACTTGATTTAGTGTGTGATTTTTAATTGAATAACAGTTTAAGGCAAAAAGTTTGTTAATTGGTTTGAGAATAATACCTTGTTCGTTATCCAACTCTCTTTAGAGAGTTTTGCAGAATATTTAATTTATTGAATACAGTTATCCTTGTTAGTTAGAATGTTCTTAGAATTTCCGTTAAGATTGTTATGTAACTTTCTTCAATAAAAATGTTGTATATTTTTAGTAAATTTGATTAGAAAAAAGGATGTAATCCAAAGGTATTTCAAATAGGCTGCATTTAGGGGGAATATAATATTTGGTTCATCTCTTAAGAGGAAGAATCCTGTAAAAAATGCTTCCTGCTTCAATATTATTTCAAAGCATTTGAATAGATTCGTTTAGACTTTTCTTTTAAGTATGTTTATCGAATGCTTCTTAAGTTTAAGAATTCAGAAAGAGGAATTAAGCAAGAGAATAAAAAAAATTAAAAATTTCGTATAAGCCATTGAAATACTTAGCTAATCATTAAGGTAGGTAATTGCGCAAGTCTTATCTCTATAATAAGCGAGAGATCAGCTAGGCTTAATTTTAGAGTTCGAAGTAATTTGAGTATTTTCAAATATATACAGGTTAGAGTCAGAAATTATAAGTAATTAAAAAATAATGATTTTCAAACATTATTAATATTATTGATTATCGAGTGTTGAGCCACATAAAAAAACATAAAAAATATGGTTATATTAAAATGAAATGTTTTTTATTTTGGTAAGTTCGTATAGTTTAAAATGTAGAAGTAGCAGATGAATTTAGATTGTTTTTATAAAATGTATTATAGTAGTTTTTTTAAAAAATCAGTTAAAAACATAAAACTATCGTAATTAAACTTAAATGTTAAGTTAAAGGTTTTTGATTTTTCTTATTTAAGAAAGTATACAATAATTGAAGTTTTTTATTCAAATATTTTAGGATTAGGGTCTACTTTTAAATGGGTTAAAAGTATGATTAGCTAGTTTTAATTGAGAGAGCAAAATAGTCTTAACAAAAAGCATTGATAAACTTTCCTATTTCATTCCTATAATATCTTTCATTACAAAAGCTATCAATCATAACGAAGAAAGCGTTAAAGAAATTTATAATCCTTTGCAGGGAGAACCGCTTTATTGTTGTACAGATACAGCTTTTGCAATAGATCTATCAGGAAGCTGTACTTATATTGTTTTTGATTTATAAACTTTAGAAAATCCTTCTGACAGCAATTAATTGAGAAGCCTTTAATAAGATACCAGAATTGGAGTGGTTAGAATGATGGGCAGAACCCATACATCTTTATTTCGTGTTCTATTTCGTTTCCATAAATATTTATTTCGTTTAGTAAATAATAACTAAAGAGAAATTGTTTTTATTTCTGATGGTAATTGAAAGACTTTATGTATATGTCTTTCTAGATAGGATGATCCTGCTTTGAATTGTAGCTTTTGTGTAACAGAACAAGAAGAATTGAATGGTAACTTCACATTGTCTAATAATTATTTTGGTAAGTTTGGTTAGCTATTCAGTTCTTAAAAATCTTCTTATAAGATTACTAATGTAGTCATGATGGGGGGGATTGAAAAGCCCGTATTAAATTACAATAATCCTGTTGTGTGGCAAACATACATTTGATCATTCTCAGTATTGAGTCATCCTAAGTATGTTTAGGATTCTGTTATCTCTGTAATGCAATATTTTTATCCAGAAAATTGGGTAGTTTTGGCTATTTCTTTCCATGCTTTCCAACGATGCATTGCGAAATATTTTTGTTCCATTTAAATCAACAGTCTCCTTTGGAGACATTAATAATTTCCTATTAAGATTACTATTTTACGAGGAAACAAGCATTTCATCACGTTTAAAATATGTAATAAATGATTAGGGATATTAGGGTTTAAGAGAGACTTAGTGAAAAGCATAACAAGCTGATTTGGTTTCCCTTTTTGGGCTCCCGCGTATATGGGGCATATATTATGCGTATATGCATAACCCTTGTAAAATTAATTTCATTTTTTCATATTTTTGTTTGGGGGACTATTGATTCCTGCTTCATGGAAGAAAGGTATTACACCTTTTTAAAAATAGTTGGTTAAGTTAAAAGTTTTAATAAGCGTGGGCCTTGTTCGGTGAACGTAAGTGAATGATATTGCAGGTGGTGGTAGTCAATTAGCAGAAGACTTTCAAAATTCTGCACAAGAGAGTATTCATCAATACTAACTTAGAACTGTATGTATTGTGCTTCTAAAAAAGAAGCTTCTAGTATTGTAATCTATGAGTAATTGAATATAAACAAGAATGATGTGCTTCTAGAAAGTCATTAACTTAGCTATAATATAAATTAACTATTACCACTAGGAATGTTACCATGACGGAAAGTGTAATTAAAGATATGGAAATTCATGCCGAATTATCTAATAGAGTTATTAAAACGCCTGGAATTTTATTGCGTGAGGCTCGTCAAGCTCAAAATCTCAAATATGAGGATGTAGCGAAACAAATACATTTAAGCGTTCAGTGGGTAAAAAATCTAGAAAAGGATAACTATTCCCAAGCGCCTGCTTTAATTTATGTGCGGGGTTATTTGCGTGCATATGCTCGCTGTATTGGACTTATTCCAGAAGAAATTATGGCTGCATTTGACGCTCTAGCTTTAAATAAGGAGTTTGAGCGCATTAAAGCGAGAGAAGAAAAACCAGTTAAACATCAAGCAGTTCCTGTAATTTCACGTTCAACTCGAATGATTACTCGTAAAACAATTCGTTGGATCACTTTTTTTGCTCTGAGTATTTTGATGATATTAATTGGTATTTGGTGGCATGAAAAAAAACACTTTATCTTACAAATTCAATCAGTGATGGTACCAAGTCAAGAATTACTCTTAAAAGAAACAGCGAAAAAATCAAAGCTACCTGAAACATCAACAACAAAAAATAAGATGATTTTTTCAGGAATAGATCATTGATAAAAACCATCAAAGCGATTCGGGGAATGAGAGATGTCCTCCCTGATGAGACACCTTATTGCGCTTTCCTTGAAGACACATTTAGAACCATTATCACTTCTTATGGATATCGAGAAATCCGCTTTCCTGTTCTAGAGCAAACTGCTTTATTTAAACGTACGATCGGTGAAGCTACGGATATTGTAGAAAAAGAAATGTATACCTTTTTAGATCGCAATGGAGAAAGCCTCACGTTACGCCCTGAAGGAACGATTAGTTGCGTTCGAGCAGGCATTCAAAATGGTGTTTTTTACAATCAAACTCAACAACGATTATGGTATATAGGACCTATGTTTCGTTATGAGCGTCCTCAAAAAGGACGCTATCGTCAATTTTATCAAGTTGGTGTGGAAACCTATGGAATAGGCAATCCTGCTATTGATGCTGAATTAATTTTAATAGGCCGTCGTTTTTGGAAAATGCTGGGTTTAGAGAAATACATTACTTTAGAATTAAATACCTTGGGCACCTTGAATTGCCGACTCCATTATCGGGAAAAACTGATTAATTATTTGGAGTCGCGAAAAACAGAATTAGATGAAGAGAGTCAGCGACGTCTAATGAGCAATCCCTTACGGATTTTAGATAGTAAAAATCCTATCCTACAAACTATTATTATGGAAGCTCCAAAACTTTTGGATTATTTAGATGATGAATCTCGTCGTCATTGGGATAAATTACAAGCTTTCTTAGAAGAAGCGGGATTATCTTATATTATTAATCCCACCTTAGTTAGAGGGTTAGATTACTATACTCACACTGTTTTTGAATGGGTAACGAGCCAATTAGGTGCTCAGGGGACTGTCTGTGCAGGAGGACGATATGATGATCTCGTTGAGCAAATGGGGGATCGCTCAACACCAGCAGCTGGATTTGCTGCTGGTTTAGAACGGATCGTCTTACTGTTGCAAGCGAGGTGGGAGTGCGTTATGCATTCGGATATTTATCTCGTGGCAGAAGGGGACTCGGCAGTGAAACGGGGATTGATGGTAGCAGAACAACTTCGTGATGCATTACCCAGCTTGATTATTGAGACACATCTTAGTGGAGGTAGTTTTAAAAGTCAATTGAGACGTGCGGGTAAAAGCGGTGCAAAATGGGTACTAGTGATTGGTGAAGAAGAAATGAAAACGAATACAGTAACCCTTAAATCTTTATGTGAAACATTACCAAAACAACAACTCAAAAATAATCAATTAATACCTTATTTACGTGAAAAAATTTACATAAATAAACAATGTAACTATCCATCTTTTTCATTGTGTAGAAAGCAATGAGGATATGATAAAATGACATACTATATTTTCAATAAAAAATAAATTAAAATAATTGAAAAACTGGTGGTACGATTACATTAGTTCTATTTTTCTTGTTAAGAAAATAATAAAATTTTAATTGGTTTTAGTTGGTAACAGTATTGGAATCGCTGCTATATTGAGAAAAT
The DNA here is from genome assembly GCF_002871095.1 of Coxiella-like endosymbiont. Taxonomy (GTDB): domain Bacteria; phylum Pseudomonadota; class Gammaproteobacteria; order Coxiellales; family Coxiellaceae; genus Coxiella. Next base: position 4,105 of record NZ_NSHJ01000092.1, on the reverse strand, counting down.
TGCTATATTGAGAACAATATAGAGCTTTACGATTTTTATACTTCATTTTAACTACTACTAATCAACTTAAATTAGAAAAAACAAATTAATTAATGAACAGGTTGCGAAAAAATACCTGAAAACTGCTTATGGAGAGATAGCATTTATTATGAAATGCTACTAGCATTACTAAATGCTAGTACTAAGATACTACTAAGAATGATGTAATACAAAAAATTGTACAGGGGGGGTTACTAAAGCAATTGCATTGGGTGATCTATAATTCTGCCCTTTTATACCCCATTATAGTAGATTACTAAATTTATGAACTGCTCAAATATATCTTCCTCAAAACCAGTTTAATCAAGTGTGAGATTTTTTCAAAAATTAATTATTTTACTTTTAATACCCTTATTGAAAATTTAAGGGCGATATTTATGCTGCGCAATAGGTAATACGGCAGCCTCTCTGAAAAATCTTATAAAGCAGTATAAAATAAAGTAAAAGCTATTGAGATTGATGCTCTGTATTTACAAATGAAAACATCCAGATAAGAATTAAGTCTTTCTTTTCAATAAAAGTGGCGTGGAGTGGGGGGATAAAAGGTATAAAAATGGTTCCAATCATCGCGATTGTTGGGCGACCAAATGTTGGTAAATCGACATTATTTAATTGTTTAACGAAAAGTCGAGTAGCATTAGTGGCTGATGTTCCTGGAGTTACACGGGATCGTCAATATGGAAAAACGATAATTGAATCCCAACCTATCTTGGTGGTAGATACGGGGGGATTAATAGATTCAGAAAAATCTACCATGAGAGTATTTGTGGAAACTCAAGTAAATCACGTACTTGAAGAATCAGACTGTATTTTATTTTTGATGGATGCAAAAACAGGCCTTACTCCTACTGATGAAATAATAGCAGAGCAATTACGGAAGAAAAATAAGAAAATCTTTTTTGTGGTTAATAAAGTAGATGGAACTGAAGCGGAAACAGTTCGAAGCGAATTTTATCGATTAGGCTTTCATCAACTTTATCTAATTTCGGCAAAAAAAAATCGTGGTATTAAACACTTGATGACTAGTCTTCTGAGTGAATTGCCTTTAGGAAAAAAAGTTATTGAAAAAGATATTCTTGAAAAGGAAACAAGAATTAAAATTGCGGTAATTGGTCGACCGAATGTTGGAAAATCTACACTTATTAATCGATTGTTAGGTGAAGAACGCGTTATTGTCTATGAAAAACCTGGCACAACGCGAGACAGTATTTATATTCCTTTTTTACATAGGAATAAAAACTATACCTTAATTGATACGGCAGGTATTCGAAGGCGATCAAGAATTGATAATCAAGTAGAAAAATTTTCAATTATTAAATCAATGCAAGCTATGCATGTTGCTGATGTGATTATTTTTGTTTTAAATGCTCGTGAAGGTGTAAGCAAGCAGGATTTACGATTGTTAAATTTAATTATTGAATCTGGTGTTCCTTTAGTAATAGTTGTTAATAAATGGGATAGTTTAGAAAACTATGAACGCAAACTAGTAAAACAAGACATCGATCGAAAAATGTTTTTTACAGATTTTACTCACCTTTGTTTTATTTCTGCATTAGAAGGAATGGGTTTAGAAAAATTATTTCTAGCAATTGAGCAATCTTACCAATCGACTCAGCAGAAATTAACTACAAGTGAACTAACGAAAACTTTGGAAAAAGCAGTTTTAGAGCATGAACCCCCATTAGTGCAAGGTCGACGCATTCGCTTACGGTTTGCGCATCTTGGTAGTCGTCATCCTTTAACTATTATTATCTATGGAAAACAAACTCAATCTCTTCCTCAATCGTACTCTCGCTACCTTGCTAATTATTTTCGAAAAACATTTAATTTTATTGGAGTTTCCGTTCACATTAAATTAAAAACTAATCTTAATCATTATAAAAAATTTAACCAATAACTATTTTTCTTACTTTTTGTAAAAAATTCTCTATAAGTGCTCCTAATCTAAAAATCAAACACATAGCGATAATTGACATTAAAGTTTTAAGAGTTATTGTTTGTTGGGTATGGGTTAAAACTTCTTGAATATCTAGTTTTAGATAATTAAAAAGTTATTGCATGTTTTAATGAAGATTGAATATAATTTGATCAATTTAAGTTAACTCTTCAAGAAGCACATTATTATCTATCGGGAAGGTTCCTGCGAAACTTAAGGCGTATCACCTGCCTGATTGAAGTACTTGTGTCCTAAAAAATTCAAAAAAGTGTTGATAGAAATACAAAAAGTCTTAAATACAAAAAGTCTTTTAGAATAATTAAGTAGTATTAATCATATGTCAGTTTTTTCACTGATCTTTTCTTGAAGTAGTGATTTTATTTCGATTTCACACTGTTAGGAAATATTGAATTAAGACCCAGTCTCTTTGGGAAACTCTCTATTTATAATAGAAATAATAGAAGTGCCACTCATAAAAAAATGATAAGTATCATGTATTAAGTATCATGTATTATATATAAGGTAGCAAAAGAAATTCATGTTACGCTTGCTAGTATAGTAAAGTTAATAACTTAAACACCAATTAATTTTCAACGTAATATAATTAAGTCAAAATAAAAAAACATTCATGCTAATTGGACAAATAGCGATTTCTTCGTAAATTGATGAACAGTCTAGTATATAAATGAGAGCTTGAAATGGAAGTGTTAAAAAAATAAAGCATGCCCATAATTATCAATATATTTGCTGTAATACTTACTTAAAAGAAATTAAGAGTTTATGAAAAGGATCAGAATGAACTAGGGGGGGGCTTTTGGGTTTATCTGCTACAAATACAAAATTATCAGAAGTGATACTCCAACAATCAATAAAATTAAAATGTTTTAAAAAACTCCATGCTTATATAATTTTGTTTAAATTAATTTTAAAGTTAACGTGATTAATGCAAAAGGTAATACAATAAGATCACTGGTATTATCTATACAAATTTTTGTTTTTCCGACCAACATTTTTATGAATAAACGAAGAAAAATCATGCTGATAGAGATAAGTAGAATGTTAGTCTAGAAACTATCAATTAGCTGTGTGTAATCACTAATGAAAATTACCCTGATAAAATTTACACAACTAGATCAAAAGCAAAGCTAAGAGCACCTATCTTTGTTTCAAAAGATGACAGCTAAATCTTCTTAAATATCTAGAAAAGGCTATTTTAAATATGCTTCAAGTCATTGGAGTAATGAGAGCGGCGTTAAGCCCGCTCTTTTAAATCCTTAACAATGATCATAATAGTAGATTTGTGTATTAGTTTGATAATTTGCGATAATTAAGGAAGCGACAATAATAAATAGAATCAAAAAGATCAGTAATTTATCTTCTGATTATTATAGATGAAGCACCATGGAGAAGATAAGAATTTATAATCCATTAGAATACATATAGAGTTAAATGTAATTCATTATTTATCTCCAGGAAAGTTATTTATTACTCTTCTAATATTTAATGTCGTAATGAACATATCGAGATAAACGGTCCAAAAAACTAACTATTTGCGTAGAGGGATTTTTACCTTTTAGAAAATAATAAGTTTTTAAAATTTAAAAAAATTGCTTATTTTCTATTCCTGTTTTAGATGATCTAGGTTGATATCCTACAGTCTCTATAAAATTATAATATTGATCTAGAACGATTATTTTATTTAGTTTGGCTGGTTGGTATTTCTGTATAAATTTTCTCAAGGAAAGAATTTATTTGTCTTTTCGATAGTTGTACTGAAATTCAATCTCCAACTTTAAGAGCTATTATTTTTTGAATGATTAGATTTTGGTGAAGGTGAGCAAAAGGGTACACCCCCTAGCCTATAGGGTTATAACGGGCTTATCTATCGTTTGAAATATTTAAGCTAAGCATAAACAGCCCTTGTTTTAACTGATTAAAATTTTAATTTATCGTCATGATTATTTTAAGAAAGTCGGTGATAGTATACAAAGTAATTTAATTTGACGGTAATTAGCTTCTAAACCCTGATTCGGGGGGGGGATTAAACGTACAGACCACTATGATTGGTTACAATTGAAGTCCTGAGAGTCATGTAATTGAGTAGTTATTAAATGACTTAAGTGTCGTTGC
>NZ_NSHJ01000091.1 GCF_002871095.1 Coxiella-like endosymbiont | reverse complement strand
AATTGGCAAAGGAAAATGAGTAAAAGAGACAGATATATTGTTTATTTATTATTCATTGCAAAATAGGACAAATATGGTACTATATTATGAATATTTAAAAAGCAGAAAAGGTAAAAGCAAAAGTAATAGACTCTCTACGGAACAAAAAATAAAAAATTAAAAGTTTTTATCAGCACTAGATAAAGTAAATAAATAAAGTAAATAAAGTTTTTGTGAGAGAGCAGAGGATTGATAAAAAATTAAGATGTTAAAAATTAGTCGACTAGCTGATTATGCCACGATAATAATGACCATTTTAGCTTCTAAACAAGAACGCTTTAGTGCGGCACAAATTGCACGGGCGATACCTCTCTCAATGGCTACTGTAAGTAAAGTATTAAAGCTTTTGAATGAAAGTAAGTTAGTTAATTCTGAACGAGGTGTTAATGGGGGGTATCAATTGGCACGATCACCGGAAAGGATTAGTATAGCCGACATTATTACTGCCATTGATGGTAAGCCGGCAATGACCGAATGCAGCCGAGCTGAGAATCGATGTGAACATGATACTGTTTGTAGATTACGTAATAATTGGCAACTTATTAATGAGTTGGTATTTGAAGTGTTAGATAGTTTAAATCTTGTAGAGATAAAAAAACCTCTAATTAAAAGACGAATCAGCACTTTTCAATGCGATCACTTCCAGTGTAGTGACGTTCCCCGTGAGTGTGGGCATGGCACTCCTCTGTTAACGGTTAGAATTTGAGGAAAATAATGACAAATGAAAAAATCATGAGGAATGAAAATTATTTACAGAAAGTTGTTAATAAAACTTATGAACATGGTTTTACTACAGATATTGAAACGGATGTTATCTCGCCTGGATTAAACGAAGAGGTAATTAGGATTATTTCAGCCAAAAAGAATGAACCTAATTTTCTGTTAGAGTGGCGACTACGTGCCTATCGCCATTGGTTGACTCTGGAATCGCCACAATGGGCTCATTTACGTATCGAGCCTATTGATTATCAAGCTATTAGTTATTATGCGGCACCAAAATTAGAAAAGAAATTTAAAAGCTTAGAGGAAATTGATCCTAAATTACTCGAAACCTACAATAAATTAGGTATCCCTTTGCATGAGCAACAGCGACTGGCTGGTGTTGCTGTAGATGCAGTTTTTGATAGTATCTCGGTAGCAACAACATTTAAAGAAAAATTAGCTGAGTCAGGGGTAATTTTTTGTTCGTTTTCGGAAGTAGTACAAAAACATCCCGATTTAGTAGAAAAATATTTAGGCAGTGTTGTTCCTTATCGTGATAATTTTTTTGCGACCTTAAACTCTGCTGTTTTTAGCGATGGTTCATTTGTGTACGTTCCGCAAGGGGTTCGTTGCCCTATGGAATTATCAACTTATTTTCGCATTAATGCAGCTAATACGGGGCAATTTGAGCGAACGTTAATTATCGCTGATGAAGGAAGCTATGTAAGTTATTTGGAAGGTTGTACTGCTCCACAGCGGGACGAAAACCAATTACATGCTGCCGTAGTCGAATTAGTAGCTTTAGCTAATGCCGAGATAAGGTATTCTACCGTACAAAACTGGTACCCAGGAGATAAAAATGGGCAAGGGGGAATTTATAATTTTGTGACAAAACGGGGTACATGTCGCGGAAATAATTCTAAAATTTCTTGGACACAAATTGAAACAGGATCTGCAATTACTTGGAAGTATCCTAGTGTTATTTTACGAGGTGATAATTCCGTTGGAGAGTTCTATTCTGTGGCTCTGACGAATAATTTTCAGCAAGCTGATACAGGTACGAAAATGGTCCATATCGGTAAAAATACCCGGAGTACAATTATTTCTAAAGGAATTACCGCCGGATATGGGCAAAATAGTTACCGTGGTTTGGTGCGTGTAGGACCAATTTCTGAAAATGCTCGTAATTATAGCCAATGCGATTCTTTATTGTTTGGAAGTCATTGTGGCGCTCATACCTTTCCTTATATTGAAGTAAAAAATCCTACGGCCCGTATTGAGCATGAAGCTACGACCTCTAAAATTGGAGAGGATCAATTATTTTATTGTCGTCAACGTGGTATTACTGAAGAAGATGCTATATCAATGATTATAAATGGTTTTTGTAAACAAGTTTTTCAAAAATTGCCAATGGAATTTGCTGTTGAAGCACAAAAATTGATGGAAGTTAGTTTGGAAGGAGCTGTAGCATAATTGAAGATTAATCATTTAAAAAAGAGATATTGATGCTAATAATAAAAAATTTACATGTGAATATAAATAATATTCAGATTCTCCGGGGAGTAGATTTAGTTGTGCGTGCTGGTGAAGTTCACGCCATTATGGGACCTAATGGTTCTGGTAAAAGTACCTTAGCGTCTGTATTGGCTGGTCACGATAATTGTGCTATTTCAGAGGGTGAAGTCACCTATTTTAGTAAAAATTTACTAGAACTATCACCTGAGGATCGTGCTGTAGCAGGTGTATTTTTGGCATTTCAATATCCTGTGGAAATCCCTGGTGTGAATAATCTCTATTTTTTAAAAACAGCTGTTAATAGAATCCGAAAAAAACGTGGTGAACCAGAATTAGATCCACTAGATATAATGACTTTAGTTCATGAAAAATTAGCCTTAGTTGACATGGAAGATAAATTTTTAAAAAGATCTGTTAATGAAGGATTTTCCGGGGGGGAGAAAAAACGTAATGAAATTTTGCAAATGCTAATCCTCAAACCTTATCTTGCCATTTTAGATGAAATAGATTCGGGGCTTGATATAGATGCCCTACAAATGGTTGCAAAAGGGGTTAATAGTTTACGTAACTCTAAACGAGCCATTTTATTGATTACACATTATCAGCGTCTTTTAAACTATATTCATCCAGATTTTGTGCATGTTTTGATTGACGGTCGTATCGCGGTATCGGGTGATCTCTCGATAGCTTATGAGCTTGAAAAGAAAGGGTATGGTTGGTTATGAGAGTGTTTAGTGAAGGCTGGTCAGAGGCTCGTTTAAAGAAATTGCAAAATCAAAACCGCAATTCGTTGCAGAGATGGCAACGTAAACAATTAAAAAAGTTTTTATTAACAGGATTTCCCAATTCTAAAATAGAAAATTGGAAATATACGGACATTACTCCAATTACTTCTCAAACTTTTTCATTTGAAGAAATTAGCGATTGTGATATAACCCATTTTATTATGGAAGATACCCATCGAATAGTATTTATTAACGGACATTTTGCACCTACTGTATCAAATTTGATGCAACTACCGGCTGAAATTCAATTAACTTCGTTAAAAGCAGTGCTAAAAGAAAATCAAAAAGAAATTATAAGTGAGATCAGGAGGTATCAAACTTCTTTTTCATTGTTAAATGATAGTCTTTTTCAAGATGGTATGTTTCTTCATGTACCAAAAAATTACCAGCTTGAAAAACCCATTCATCTATTGTACTTGATGAAGCCAAATTTTCCATTTGCTATGACCCAAGCACGTCATTTAATTTTTATTGAAGAAAATGCTAATGTTACTCTTTTAGAAGAGTATCAGTGGGTCAATTCCACAACTTATTTTAATAATATCGTAACTCAAATAAATGTTGGAGCTTCTGCTAATTTAATTTTTTATAAATTGCAGGGAGAAAATAATAATTCTTTTCATATTGCAAATACTCAAATCTCTCAAGCGCGAAACAGTCAAGTGATTTCCTGTCATGTTTCATTAGGAGGAGCGCTAGCACGTGAAGATTTGAATTATGCATTAAAAGGGCATAATGCTTCGTGTCAGTTATTAGGATTGTATCACTTGAAAGGTGGAAGGCATATTGATAATCACACTCGTATCGATCATGATGTTTCTGGATGCGTGAGTCAACAAATTTATAAGGGTGTGATTAGTGATAAGTCTCGGGCTGTGTTTAATGGAAAAATTTTTGTCCATCCAGAAGCTAAGAAAACAATTGCGCATCAAATCAATAAAAATTTAGTATTTTCAAATGAAGCTGAAGTTAATACTAAACCGGAGCTTGAGATTTATAATGATGATGTAAAGTGTACTCACGGAGCTACAGTAGGCCAGTTAAATGATGAAGCTCTATTTTATTTGTGTAGTCGCGGTATTGACCGTTCTGAAGCTGAGCATTTACTCGCTTGTGCATTTGCTAGTGAAATTACAGAACAATTGCCTCATAAGTTTATTGCCAAGCGAATTTATCAAAAAATTATTAAATGTTTAGCGCTGTTAAATTACTCTGGAGATTCTCATGATTCATTCACTTGAATCTTTACGTAATGATTTTCCCTTTTTAAAGGGGCAAATTCAGGGGAAATCGTTAGTATATTTGGATTCTGGAGCGACGGCACAAAAGCCTAAGATAGTAATTGATGCTATGAGTCATTATTATTCTAATGAAAATGCTAATGTACACCGAGGAATATATACTATTAGTGAGAGGGCAACGACTGCGTATGAAAATACGCGTAAAAAAATTAAAGCGTTTATTAATGCTGCACATACACATGAAATTATTTTTACTCGAGGAACAACAGAGTCGATTAATTTAGTTGCTTCTAGCTTTGGCTCTCTACAAGTTGAACAGGGGGATGAAGTTGTGATTTCAGCAATGGAGCATCATTCCAATATTGTACCTTGGCAATTATTATGTGAGAGAGTGGAGGCAAAGTTAAAAATAATTCCGGTTGATGATAATGGTATTTTAAATTTAGATGAATATCAAAAACTCTTAACAGAAAACACTAAAATTGTAGGACTAATTCATGTTTCTAATGTCTTAGGCACAGTTAATCCTGTTAAGGAAATGATTGATTTAGCCCATCAGAAAAATATTCCTGTTTTATTAGATGGTGCGCAAGCGATTCCTCATATGGTTGTGGATGTTCAAAATTTAGATTGCGATTTTTATACCTTTTCCGGACATAAATTATATGGCCCTACGGGGATTGGTGTTCTTTATGGAAAGACTAATCTATTAGAGAAGATGCCCCCCTATCAAGGGGGTGGGGATATGATTCACCGAGTCACCTTTGAAAAAACAGAATACAGCGTGTTACCTTATAAATTTGAAGCAGGTACTCCTCATATAGCTGGTGTTATTGGGCTAGGAACAGCCATTGATTACCTTATGAAGATTGGTTTTGAAAAAATTTATGCTCATGAAAACGCTTTATTAAATTATGTAATGCAAAAATTAAATCACATTTCTGGGTTAAAAATTATAGGTAATGCACCAAATAAAATTGGTGTAATTTCTTTTACTATGGAACAAGCTCATCCACATGATATTGCGACGATTTTAGATCATGAGGGGATTGCTATCCGAGCTGGGCATCATTGTGCAATGCCTTTAATGGAGCGGTTTAAGTTAGCTGCAACGGCACGAATTACGTTCGGTCTCTATAATACATTTGAGGATATTGATCGCTTGATTGATGGTTTAGTTTCTGTTAATCAAATATTTAGTAAAAGTTCTTTAGTAGATTAATTAAGAATGAATGATTTGCGGGATTTATATCAAGAATTAATTATCGATCACAGTCGAAATCCACGACATTTTGGTTATTTAGCAGATTCCACACACATACATGATGGCTATAATCCTCTATGTGGTGATCGATTAACGGTATATTGTCGCGAAGAAGAAGGTGTCATAAAAGAAATAACTTTTGAAGGGAGTGGTTGTGCGATATCTATTGCTTCGGCTTCATTAATGATGGAGGTCTTAAAAGGCAAAACCCTCGAGCAAAGTAAAATTTTATTTTCTCAATTTCATGCTTTAGTGACTGGGAACTCTGCTAACGTAGAGAGATTCGGAAAATTAGCTGCTTTAGCTGGTGTTGCTAAATTTCCTACCCGGGTGAAATGCGCTACTTTATGTTGGCACACTATGCTTGCCGCTCTGCATGATTAGATTGATTGAATTGTCCGTGAGGAGAGAATCATGAATAATGTGAAGATTATTGAATTAACAGAGGCTGCTTATAAACACCTTAAATCTTTAATACATAAACGTAATAAAAAAGGACAATTTCGTTTATCGGTGAAAAAAACAGGCTGCTCAGGCTACATGTACCAGTCGGAGATTGTAGAAAGACCGCAAGAGACTGATCTCTCTCTCAAAACTATGTTGGGATTAACTGTTTTAATTGATATTCATGCTGTGCCTCTCCTTAAGGGTACAATACTGGACTATGTAAAAAAAGATTTTGGGCAATATCAATTACATTTTAATAATCCCAATGCGATTGGTGCTTGTGGTTGTGGAGAAAGTTTTTACTTAAGAGAAGACTCTTATTTAAAAGAAGAAAGAGAAGACAAAGACGTATATGATAATAAGTAATGAACATAAAAAAGAAATTGTTGTACTAAGTCGCGATACAACCGCAATATTGGTGCCGTCGGGGATGCCTATTAGAGTTTTACAAGGAACCGAGGTGACTGTAGTACAGAATTCGGGTGACACGTTTACGGTAAATATTTTTGGGAATTTAGTCCGAATTGAAGGGAAGGATGCCGATGCTTTAGGAAAAGCAATTCAAACTCCTTTGAATAATTTGCCATCTGATGCCACTATTAAAGATAAAGTATGGGCCCAACTCAGTATGGTCTTTGATCCAGAAATTCCGGTCAATATTGTAGAATTAGGATTGGTATACGCTTGTGATATTGAGCAATTGGAAGAAGGTACTTTTCGTGTAGTTATTGAAATGACCTTAACAGCACCTGGGTGTGGTATGGGATTAGTATTAGTGGAAGATGTTAAACGTAAAATTTTAGCTATTCCTGAGGTAAGTGATACGGCAGTAGAAATTGTCTTTGATCCTCCGTGGAACCGAGAAATGCTCTCTGATGTTGCTAAATTGCAATTAGGAGTTTTCAATTAGTAATTGAAATAGAGTAAGTAGTAATAAGCGACTTCATATAAGAATGACTCACAGTAAACGTTGGCTCCAGGAACACAAAACAGATCTTTATGTAAAGCTTGCAAAAAAAGCAGGGTATCCTTCACGAGCAGCTTTTAAGCTCTTGGAGATAAATAAAAAATATAAACTTTTTAGTTTGGGGATGGCTGTAGTCGATTTAGGAGCAGCTCCGGGAGGGTGGTCACACGTAGCTAAAGAGCTTGTGGGATCCACAGGATTGGTTGTAGCTTTTGATCTCTTGCCCATGCAACCAATTTCAGGCGTTGAATTTATCCGGGGAGATCTCAATGAATCGGAAATGTTTCATCAGTTGAATACGCTAATTCATAAAAAAACTAAAGAAGGACTAGTAGACCTTGTTATTTCGGATATGGCCCCCAATATTTCAGGTATGAAGAGTATTGATCAACCAAAATCCTTGCATTTGGTTGAGTTAGCATGGAATTGTGCTCAAAAATTTTTGATAATAAATGGAGGATTCTTGGCTAAAGTTTTGCAAGGATTTGGTGTTGATGTTTTTTTAACTAATTTACGTCCCTATTTTAAGCATGTCAAACTCCTCAAACCGAGTGCTTCACGAGCTAGATCCAGTGAAATTTATATACTCGCTACCGAATTTCTTGGCTATAATTAGAAAATATGTATAAAAACGAGGTAAAACCTTGAATAATATTATTAAAAATTTACTGCTTTGGTTAGTGATTGCAGTAATCCTTATCACAGTTTTCAGTAATTTTGGTGCAAAACAAAGCGATATTCAGCCCTATAGTTATTCGCAATTTCTCCAAGCAGTTAATGCTAGTAAAGTTAACAGTGTGATTATCCAGGGTCATGAGATTAAAGGAATAACTAAAGATAACAAGCATTTTACGACCTATTTGCCTATGGAAGATCAGGCTCTACTTAATCAATTAATGGCTAAAAACGTGAATATAAAAGGTGAGCCTCCAAAACAACAAAGTATGTTTTTACATATTCTTATTAGTTGGCTACCCTTCCTCATTTTGATTGTTGTATGGATTTTATTTATGAGGCAGATGCAAGGTGGAGGTCGTGGTGGCGGTCCTATGTCATTTGGTCGTAGTAAAGCTCGTCTACTCAATCAAGATCAAGTTAAAATAACTTTTAATGATGTCGCTGGTGTAGAAGAGGCAAAAGAAGAAGTCAAAGAGTTAGTAGACTTCTTGCGCGATCCTGGTAAATTTCAGCGTTTAGGGGGAAAAATGCCCTGTGGTGTATTGCTAGTCGGTCCTCCGGGAACCGGTAAAACCCTTCTAGCTAAAGCGGTAGCTGGTGAAGCCAAAGTACCGTTCTTTACTATTTCGGGTTCCGATTTTGTTGAAATGTTTGTTGGTGTAGGTGCCTCCCGCGTTCGTGACATGTTTGATCAAGCTAAGAAGCAAGCGCCTTGTATTATTTTTATTGATGAAATCGATGCCGTAGGGCGTCACCGTGGTGCTGGTTTAGGTGGTGGTCACGATGAACGAGAGCAAACCCTTAATCAACTCTTAGTGGAAATGGATGGTTTTGAAGGCAAAGAGGGTATTATTGTCATGGCCGCCACTAATCGACCTGATGTACTTGATCCCGCTTTATTACGGCCAGGACGTTTTGACCGCCAAGTAGTGGTTCCTTTGCCAGACATTAAGGGACGTGAACATATTCTCCAAGTTCACATGAGTAAATTACCGTTGGCGTCTGATGTTAAAGCTTCTGTCATTGCTCGAGGCACCCCAGGGTTTTCTGGGGCTGATTTAGCCAACACTGTCAACGAAGCTGCTTTATTTGCGGCGCGTGAAAACAAGAAAGACGTTGGAATGGCTGAATTTGAGCGTGCAAAAGATAAAATTATGATGGGAGCCGAACGACGCTCGATGGTAATGAGTGATGAAGAAAAGAAACTGACGGCTTATCATGAAGCAGGTCATGCCATTGTGGGATTGCATATGGCTGAGCACGATCCCGTTTATAAAGTTACGATTATTCCGCGAGGTCGGGCGTTAGGAGTGACAATGTTCTTACCGGAACAAGATCGGTATAGTATGAGTAAACGTCGTTTAGAATGCCAATTAGCGGGATTGTTTGGTGGGCGAATTGCTGAAGAACTTATTTTTGGTGAAGAACTAGTGACTACAGGTGCATCTAACGACATTGAAAAAGCTACTGAGATTGCCCGTAATATGGTAACAAAATGGGGATTGTCGAGCAAACTAGGTCCCTTAACTTATCGGGAAGAAGAAGGAGAAGTGTTTCTCGGACGTTCTGTGACTCAGCGTAAAGATATTTCTGATGCAACCAGTAAAGAAATTGATTCTGAAGTCCGTCGTATTATTGATATGGCTTATGAGACGGCAAAGAAAACCCTGCAAGAACATATGGATCAGCTTTACCTAATGGCTAATGCATTAATTAAATATGAAACTATTGATGAGGTTCAAATTAAAGAAATTTTATTGAGAAAAGAGCCTTCTCCACCAACTGGATGGAAAGAAGATGATGGGGGTACTTCTTCAGAAAGTACAAAAAAAAATTTATCTTTCCAAGATGCTGAATCTAAACCTTTACCCTTAGATTCAGGGAAAATTTGTCCTATAGAAGATGCTCAGCCGCTATAATATTCTCCTCATTGTATTATTACCTCGTTTATCTTATCCCGTGAAGGAGATAGGTTTATGTAAGGAGAGAACTTGATGTCAGAAGTAAAGTTTCATTTGCAGTTAAGGGGAAAGCGAAAAATCATCTTTTCTGAGCCTGCTATTATGGGAGTTATTAATGTTTCTCCTAATTCTTTTTATAATCCACATTTCGATTTAAATTCTACTTTCCAGACAGCGGAAAAAATGGTTCGTGAGGGAGCTGATATATTGGATATTGGTGGTGAGGCTACGAACCCTTTTGTGAATATTGATACGGATTCCCCCTCTCTTCAGATGGAACTTGATCGATTGATACCCACCATCGAAGCAATAAAAAAACGTTTTAATATTTTAATTTCTGTCGATACAAGTCGACCTCAAATTATGTGTGAAGCGATAAATGCGGGAGCGGATATTATTAATGACCAACGGGCTTTGCAGGTAGAAGGCGCCTTAATAGCCGTAACAGAATTAAAAACTCCTGTATGCCTAATGCATTTTCCTACTTCGAAGCGAAAACCAGGTTCAACTTCGTGCGTCCATCTTTTAAAAACTATAAAGCGGGACTTGAAAACTGTTGTAGACCGTTGTAAAAGCCAGGGGCTTTCTCGGAATCAAATAATTATTGATCCTGGCTTTGGTCAAGGTCATTATAGAAAAAATCTGAAAGAAAATTTTTATATATTAAACCACTTATCTGAATTTTTATCTTTAGGATTACCGGTTTTATCAGGATGGTCACGAAAATCGATGATTGGTGAGCTTTTAAATCAATCATCGGCACACAGACGACTATTTGGCAGCATCGCTGCTGATGTATTAGCCGTCTATCAAGGTGCTTCTATCATTCGTACTCATGATGTTAAAGCCAGTCGAGAGGCGGTTCGTGTTGCTGCCTATGCTCGTGAGGTTAATCTCATTGAATAGGATGAAAAAATAGAGGGAATGGAAATGCAAAAAAAATATTTTGGAACTGATGGAATTCGAGGACAAGTTGGAAAATCGTTGATTAACGCTGAATTCATGCTGAAGCTCGGTTGGGCGGTAGGCAAAGTATTAGCAAACAGTCATTCAGCTACAGTTTTAATTGGGAAGGATACACGCATTTCAGGTTATATGATTGAATCGGCTTTACAAGCCGGATTATCTGCTGCCGGAGTTAACATTAAATTGACAGGACCTATGCCTACTCCTGCTATTGCGTATTTGACACATTCTGTTCGCGCTGATGCGGGAATTGTAATTAGTGCTTCACATAATAGCTATTCTGATAATGGAGTAAAATTTTTTAATAAAGATGGCTTTAAACTATCCGATGAGTTAGAGCTGACTATTGAGGATTATATCAATAAACCCATGCGTACGGTATCAGCTGACTGTTTAGGAAAAGCAGCGCGAATGAGCGAAGCTCATGGTCGTTATATTGAATTTTGTAAAAGCACGTTTCCTTCTGATTTATCTTTAAAAAAATTGAAAATTATTATCGATTGTGCTAATGGTGCTGTTTATTCTGTTGCACCCAGTATTTTTCATGAACTAGGTGCAGATGTAATTGTGATTGGTGATAAGCCTGATGGATTTAATATTAACCATGAATATGGAACTACTGATACTCAGAAACTTCAAGAGAGTGTTATTAAGTATAAAGCCGATATTGGCATAGCTTTCGATGGCGATGGAGATCGTTTGATTATGATCGATCATCAAGGTGTGAAAGTAGATGGAGACGAATTATTATGTATTATAGCTGTTAATCGCTACCATTTAAAAGAGAATTATCCTATGGGAGTAGTAGGTACCATAATGAGTAATTTAGGATTAGAGGAGGCATTAAAGCAGTATAATATTGCGTTTGAGCGTTCACCAGTGGGTGAACGTTATGTTTTAGAATTGATGCAACAGAAAGGGTGGTTATTGGGAGGTGAATCCTCCGGTCATATTGTCGATCTTGGTTTTACTACTACAGGAGATGGTATTATTACTGCTTTACAGATATTAAGAATTATGCAACAAACAAATAATTCTTTGGCAGAACTTAAAAAAGTCATGGTTAGGCATCCACAAATCTTAATTAACGTTCCTGTGAATAGGATGATTAATATGCAGGATCCAAGTATTGGAAAAGCAGTAGCAGAAGCGGAAAAACGATTAGATGGTAAAGGGCGTGTATTATTACGTCTTTCGGGGACGGAACCCGTACTTCGAGTGATGGTAGAAGGAAATAACGAAGAGATTATAAGAAAGACGGCCGAAATGTTAGTGATGGTAGTTAATCAATTGTTTTAAATAAATAAAATCAGATAAAAATTTTATTCGGAAAGCGGAGGATTGGTGAGACGGATTTTCGAAAGTTTATGAATTAATAAGTTATTTAGTAAATAACTCCCCCGCTAAATGTATTTAGTTTATCAATGATTGAAAAGCTTGGTCCCCAAGGTAAAGTTTTCCTCGTAAATAGCATACAGAATTTATTAATGATGCTCTGTTTGTAAGCTCATTATTTGTTTTTGTTTTTATCTAGATACGATTTTTTTCTGACTAGAAAGTACTGAGTTATGGTAGTAGAGGAGTTTGTATCGACTAGCAAAGATTTGGATAGGGTTTACTCCCTCAATAAGAAGTGTTTTTAGTGTGCAATTTGGTTTTCTTGTGATCTAACTCTAGTGGAGAAAAAATTTGGTTTTGTATTTGAGTCGCTGATCCTGTACAGGGAGGATTGTCGATTTAATTTTTTATTTAACAATGAACAATTTTTTAATTAATAAAATTAGTAAAATTTTATGTATCTTTTCTTGGGTGTAATTATCATTAATTAATTTAGAATTAAATCTTTATTTAGTGTAGCTTAGCTAGTATAGTTTAGCAAAGTTTATACATTGCTAAGGTTGTTATTATTTATAACGTTAAGTATCATTTTAGGTGTTACTAAGTTATTTTTCTAAGTAAACTGATACAAAGTTCTTTATATATAGAAAGAAGAGCAGTAATTTTATGTTAAAAATGTGAGCTTAGTACCTTTTAATGGGTGTAATTATCTCTTTTGTAGAATAATGTGTAGTAGTAAATTTTTCGTGACTCTTCATGATTCCAATTTAAATAAGTGAGAAGGAGAGCTCTCATCTCCGAACGACGTTCATTGTTAGATGTATTTTTTTATTATCATTACTTTAATTTGTGTATTGTTGTCGATCACTATGGTTTTAGCGAGGAAAGAAACTGGTTTGATCGCTGGTTATAGATGTAAACGTTTGATTTATTGTTAAATACTTTGTATTTAAATTCGATTGACTGGGTATTACATTAATCTTAATTATTAGTAGAACGGATGAAGGGTGAGATGAATACTTAGATTGGTTATCCACTCACGGTTTGCTATATGATTTAGAAGAGGCGCAAATAAATTTTATTTGTTATGTAAAAATCTCTTGGTCGTACTCTTAGTATTTTATTAATTTACACACACTGATTGTAACAGTGGTGGCATTATTTTTTTATTATTGCTGAGAAGTTATTAATGCTTGATATTAATTTGATTGCTCTAGCTTCGTAATAATATATGTTAATGTAAATTTTTATGTTTTTTATTGCTATTCGATTGCATTATAAAAAATTTCAACAACTTAAAGGTTTTGTAATTTCTAGAGAAAATTTGAGAATTAAGATGATTGTCTTAGCAGTTTTAATTAGCTTCATTACTATCTTAATTGTACGATTGATTCTATCCAATACTATTTCTTTGAACAGTATTTTTAGTATGAAATATTAT
>NZ_NSHJ01000090.1 GCF_002871095.1 Coxiella-like endosymbiont | reverse complement strand
CGTAAATTCTACTCAGAAGGCCTGTATGATCGTATTCGTGATTCTCGTAGAATGCTTGCTTATTTATTTTTATGTTTGCTTACCTATTTCATTTTATATTTAATGATAATGATCATGAGTGACGTTCAGTGGATTGAGACCCCGATAATGCAAAAAATAATTAATGTAATTAATTTTTTGAAAGCAACATCTATAGGATTTTACACAAAAACTATTGATAGTATGAGTAGACTTGCTTTCAAAGCTTCTATTTCTAAGAAGCCACAATTTAAATTATAATTTCAAAATTTCCTTTGAGCAAATTAATGAAGCTTTGTCTTAATAATTAAGCACCTTTATTATTTCTTTTTTGGTAACACAAAATTCATGGGTAAATGTTCATGCTAGATTGTATGTATATTTTTTAAATTAGCTTATCTTTTTATTTTTAAAATTGTAAGTTTTATTTAATGTTAATTTTGTCTGGGGTGATTAACTATTTTGTCCTATTGAAAATTTGAGACGGACGGCCGAATACTTGAGTATTGATGTAAATACCAACAGACAAAATCTATCATATAGTCCTTGAGTTGATAGTCCTTTAGTTGTTTGTAAGAAACAGAGAAAAGACGATGAATCGTATATAATTAACGTATTCACGCTGTAATTGATAATTTGACCGAGAAATATTAGTAACTATTTCTTAATGATGTTTGAATGCTCATTACCTTCATAAAATTAAGTTCCTAGTTTCTTAGAGACTTAAGCTGCGACAACTAAAAATATTAAGCAATAAACTTAGATAAAATAAAAAAATATCAATAAAAAGGTATCGTTTACACGAGATAATTTGACAGAAGCAGATAAAGTGAATTTAAATTTAGTTTCTCTTAAAAGTCTTTGGTAATCCTTGCTAGAATTAATAGAAAAATGGGGTACAAAATCAAATTTAATAACCGTTTTAATCAAATTTATCTGTTAAAATATTTTCCTAAGTGAAAATGAGTTTTTACTAATTTATTGAGTTATTCTGTTCGAGATGCGAGAAACATTACACTTTATATTCGGTACTACTTATCATCATAGTCATGTGCATATTGTATATCAAAGATGATGGATGATGTGACCTGGATATTGTACAGAAATAATTAGAGATCAAGTGTTTACATTTTTATTGGGATGAAAATGTCCGTTTATATAATACTAAAAAATATAAGCTTTAGTTTAGTAATCACAAAATATAAGCTTTAGTTTAGTAATCACTCATAAAATTATTAATGATTATTATAAAAATTATTTTGAATTAATAA
The DNA here is from genome assembly GCF_002871095.1 of Coxiella-like endosymbiont. GTDB lineage: Bacteria > Pseudomonadota > Gammaproteobacteria > Coxiellales > Coxiellaceae > Coxiella. The sequence continues at coordinate 12,792 of NZ_NSHJ01000090.1, read as the reverse complement.
ACTATATAGAGGGTTGCTTGTTGTAGTAGTAGAATTCTCTCTAAAAGAGAGATTAAAATTCCATTGCATATGAATTCTGCTTTTGCTCGTTCTGTTGGTATTTTACGGTTGGGTGCGCTAGGAGATGTTTGCCTTACAGTCCCCTTGGTTGATATGTTACGTAGACACTTACCACACATCGAACTTTATTGGATTATCAGTCGCCCTTTTTTTTCATTGGTCCAAGGACTATCGAATGTAAATTTTATTGTTTTAGATAAACCAACATCATTAAGTGATTATTGGAGATGTTACCAACAGCTAAAATCTTATCTTTTGGATGTTTTATTGGTGCCCCAAGCCACATTACGCTCTAATATATTGTGTTTCTTAGTACAAGCAAAAATAAAATACGGTTATGAAAAATTACATAGTCGTGATTTTCAGTATTATTTTGTAAATCACACTGTATCTGCGAGGCCTGAACATTTGTTGGAAAGCTTTTTACGACTTACAGAACCTTTTGGAATTAAGGATAGAAATATTAAATGGGGGTTACCTATTGATGCACAGGATTACGAGTGGGCAAAAGCACAATTAAATCCTTATGGTAGTAGCTGCCGTTGGTTAGCTATTTGTCCTGCTACGAGTAAAGAGGAACGCAATTGGTTTAGTGATCGATATGCTACTGTAGTTAATTATCTTATTAAAAAGAAATGGAATTTCAATGTTGTTTTAGTAGGGGGATCGAGTATGGTAGAAAAACGAATGGCAGAAGAAATCAATTGTCAACTAATCAAACCTGCTCTGAGCCTCGTAGGTAAAAGTTCTTTAAAGGAATTAGCAGCGATTCTCAGCAAAGTAGATGTTCTTTTATCACCAGATACGGGTCCTTTACATATCGCTCAAGCGGTAGGAACACCGGTGGTAGGCCTTTACGCAGTTGCTCCTCCAGAAAAAACGGGACCTTATTTTTCTCAGAGATGGGTAATTAATAAATTTCCCCAAGCAGTTAAAACTATTTTAGGTAAAGATTTCTCAAAAATAACTTGGTATCAGCGAGTGCATTCTCGAGAGGCTATGGCATTAATCACTGTTGATGAAGTGAGAGCCCAGCTTGAAAAAGTATTTGTAGAATTAAAATTCCTTCGTTCTTTGTGAGTAAATAAAATTAGAGTTAGTCTCTCTCCTTATACTAGGTCTAGCCTCTTGTCCAATAGAAATACAGGTTGATTTAACCGACTCTTAAAATTTTATTACTAATCGCATCGCGGATTTCGCTGGGGCGTTTAGAACTTCCTAGAGTACCTTCAAGAATTATATCAATTTTGTTTCCGAAAATTATTTTTAGCATTTTTAGGTCCTGTGTAGGAGGCTGCCCTTCCCGATTGCCACTTGTGGAAATAATGGGTTTTCCGAAATGACGACAGAGTAATCGGGCTAACGGATGTGCAATGATACGAATAGCAACAGTATTATGATCTCCTCTCACCCAATAAGGTACTTCATCCGTAGCTGGGAACAGCCATGTGATCGGACCCGGCCACGTACTAAAAACGTGGGATAAAGTTTTAGGATCTAAGGGTTGGGTCAGTGCTTTTACTTGTTTCCATTCGGAAGCGATTAGAATAAAACCTTTTTTAACTGAGCGATTCTTGAGAGAGAGTATTTGAGTAACAGCATCGAAATTGAAGGGGTCACATCCAAGACCGTAAACAGCTTCTGTAGGGTAGGCAATCACTTTACCTTGTCGTAAAGCTTCAACAGTGTGGTTTATTTGATCGTGTTTATTCATATTTTTTCACAAAGGTGGTTTGGAGTTTTTTGTCTGACTTTTTAGGTTTGAATCATGATGTATTATTCTTGTTTTTCTTAAGTTGTTTGTCCAGGCTGGATCTTGAATTTTAATAATTTACGCTGCTAATAGGAAATTTTTCAGTTTGATTTTGCCCATGGTGCTGAACAGGCAAGAGGAATACTTCTGGCTATTTGAACAGTTGTGAGTAAATCATTTAATTTAATTTAAATTACCAGAGCGCCTGTCATAAAGATATTAATCACAGTCTTTTGATTGTATAAGCTGGTCACACCTACTACTATACTAGGTAGATAATGGGGGTAGATAATAGGGCAGCGGGCTTGTTCCTAGCGGCTACGCGATGAAAAAAGTAGATTCTCTCGTTTCTCAGCTGTTTCAACAAACTCTCCTGGTTATTGTTTTTAAATTACGCTGCGTAAAGCAAATATGGGATTTTAAAAGGTATAACCTAAAGATTTTAATTCTTCGATAAAAGGTCTCTCCATAACTGACAAATCTTTATCAAATTTAATACCAATAGTAATCAAAATTATTCATTAATTTCTGTTGCATTTTTTAGATAAGGTTCTGTAAAGTTACAATTTTTTTGAGGACAAACTTTTTCTGTTCCACGAGTTTGTGTTGTTTTTACTGATAAAATAGGCCAATGGCATTTAGGACACTCTTGCGCAATAGGCATATTCCAAATAGCATAATCACAATCTGGGTATCTCGCGCAGGAATAAAAGATTTTACTTCGACGCGATTGACGTTGAAAAATAGTTTTTTTATGACATTTAGGGCAAGTAACTTCGGTATCTTGAGCTATTTTCAGAGGTTCCATATAACGACAGTTCGGATATCCACTGCAACCAATAAATTTGCCATAGCACCCGCTTTTAATAACAAGATTAGATAGACACTTCGGACATTGTCTACTTTCAATAACTTTCTCTAAAGCTTTGGAAGCTATATCTGTGACGTTACGAGTATAATCACAGTTTGGATAAGCGGTGCAGCCAATAAAACGTCCCCGTTTCCCCAAGCGAATAGATAATTGAGCTGCGCATTTAGGGCATTGTTCATTAATTGTTTCTTGGGTCACATCACTACGTTTAACAGTTTTTTTGGTAACATCAATGAGATTTTTAAAGGGTGACCAAAAAGCTTCTAACACCGGAATCCAGTTCTTGTCTCCTCGGGTAATATCGTCTAGCTCATTTTCCAATTTCGCTGTAAACTCATAATCCACGTATTTAGTAAAATAATGAGTTAAAAAACGATTCACAATGCGTCCAATGTCCGTAGCTACAAAGCGCTTATTGTTATCTACTTCTACGTATTTGCGATTTTTTAAAGTGGCAATAATGCTTGCGTATGTAGAAGGACGGCCAATATCATGTTCTTCTAGAGCTTTGACTAAACTGGCTTCGGTATAACGAGGTGGAGGTTCGGTAAAATGCTGTTTACTTTTAATATTAATGCTAATAATCGTTTGTCCTTCCTCTAGAGGAGGTAGGATTTCTCCTTTTTCTGCGTCATTTTTTTTACTGTCATCGTTAGTTTCTTGGTAAACTCTAATAAAACCAGGTTTCACTAGGGTAGAACCATTAGCACGAAAAAGAGCATTGGTTGTTGCCAAATCGATAGTAACTGTATGTAAAGTAGCCTCAATCATTTGACAGGAAACAGTTCGTTTCCAAATTAAAGTGTATAATTTCAATTGATCGGTTGTTAAATATTTTTTCAAATTTTCGGGAAGTCGAAAGATAGACGCGGGACGGATAGCTTCGTGTGCTTCTTGAGCATTTTTAGATTTGGTTTTATAGACACGTGCTTTTTTCGGTATATTTTCTTGTCCGTATTTTCTACTAATTAATTCTCGGATTTCTGCTATAGCTTCCTGCTCTAATGTGAGAGAATCGGTTCGCATATAAGTAATCAGCCCCATTGCACCTTCATCTCCAATCTCAACACCTTCATATAATTGCTGAGCAATTTGCATGGTCTTAGAAGTAGAAAACCCCAATTTTCGTGCTGCTTCTTGTTGCATTGTCGAAGTGATAAAAGGGGGAGCAGGATTGCGTTTGCGTTCTCGTTTGATAACTTTAGCAATGGTAAGTTTTCTACCAGCAGATTGGGTGACAGTCTTACAAGTAATTTGGGCTATTTTTTCTGTAGTTATAGAAAATTGCTCAATATTTTTATTTTGAAATTTAATTAATCGTGCTTTAAAATTTTGTTGTTGAAACTGACAGTCCGCATGAATACTCCAATATTCTTGACTTTGAAAATTTTCAATTTCTATTTCCCTATCCACAATCATACGTAACGCAGGGCTTTGTACTCGACCTGCAGAGAGTCCTGGTCGGATTTTTAGCCATAATAAGGGAGATAAATTAAAACCGACTAAATAATCCAAAGCACGCCGTGCTTGTTGTGCATTCACCAGCTCCATCGAAATATCGCGTGGATGTTCTATTGCATTTTGCACTGCTTTTTTAGTGATTTGATGAAAGACTACACGAGCAAAGTTTTTATTTTTTAAACGATTTTTAGTTTCTAATAGTTGTTTTACGTGCCAAGCAATAGCTTCACCTTCACGATCAGGATCTGTTGCTAGAAATAAATTTTTACAAGTTTTGAGGGCCTTTGCTATAGCTTGCATGTGACGCCTATTACGCTCTATCATTTTATAATGCATTTTGAAATGCTTAGCTGGATCTACAGCGCCTTCTTTGGGAATAAGATCTCGAACGTGACCATAAGAGGCCATGACTTTAAAATCTTCACCTAAGTATTTTTTTATTGTTTTTGCTTTGGCGGGTGATTCGACTACTATTAATGATTTTACCATAATTAATGTATACCACCTAACGTGTCATCAAAAACAAGAAGCTCCATGATAGCCAAAGATTGTTTTTCATAGGATTGATTTAAAGGAACCATTAAAGTTATCAATTTTAGAAGGCTAAGGTCGATCCCTTTTGAAGCCAATTCAATAGCTTTGTTAATCACAAGATCCCGTGTATAAGGGTTGAAAATTGATTGTTGCTCTAAAGTGATTAAAAAACTGCGGCAATTATTATTAAATAACTCATATTCATAGTTACTAAATACTCTAAAAGAATTTTTATTTAGTATTTTCATGGGTTTATGCACTTCTTTGTGAGAGGTGATTTAACCAGTGGAAGGCTTGATCAATGACAGTATAGTGAAACTCAAGTGTTTGCAATTGAAGAAGAATTTTTTTTTCATTACATCAAAAGTGTAATTTTTTTGTATGTGATTTCTGAATAAATACATTAATATTGTTAATATACTTGCATCTTTCATTACTTCACCTATAGCAACTTGCTGAGTATAGCTTTAATATAATTTTGTAATTCAAGGGATACTATACAGTAATTCTAGTCTGATTTTGTAAAGTCACTGCTTATCCAAGATTTACTTGATAGAGGTCGCTTTAAACCTAAAGTATTTGATCAATTGTTATTTATTATCTTTCAGAGCTGGTTTACGCGCTTATTAGGTAGCAATAGACCTACTTTCTAATTTTGCAATAATATCCTGTATAGAATCAACTAATTTTGTATACTTCTTAATAAATATACTTTTTAATAAAAGTATGAAAATCCGTGACAGGAGATTTAAAATTAAACTCCCGGAATAGTAAAACTTTTTAATTGTATGGAGCTATCCAACTGGGGGTTTGATTGAGAAGATAAAATCCAATGTGGCTTTTATTACAGTATCTAAACTCAAACCTCTGATCATACTATTTTGATGAAGAAAATTAGGCGAAAACGCTTCATAGTTTAAGGTAATTTAGAAACTAAGGTACTATTTTTGAAAATCTAGAGAGCTAATGCATGATAGTTCAAAAAATATAATATGAGAAGAGACCGCTTACCCGAGTATAGCAATAGTTTGTGTTCTTACACGTGCAAGGCGCCTTGAGAGGTTTGTAGTATCAGATCAATTCTTAGTACAAGTAATCGGACGTTCCTCATAATATAAATTTTTTGGCTTTAATTATATTGTGCGATTCTAGATTCTATTGAAGGATTAGATTTTGATTGCCCACAATAAGCTATTGGTGGAAGAGTCTTCAAAATATAATGATTATTTCTAATAATATATTGGATGGGGAAAAAATTTATTGGATGGGAAAAAATTAGATATTTATTTTCAATAAGAAAAGGATACTTAGTTGAATTCAGTGTCAAAATATAATGATAGGCTTTAAATGCCCATGCTCTATCTTTATTAATAGAATTAAGTATTTTCTTCGTGTAAACATGTACGAGTGCTGATGATTTTTTTGTCAACGATAAGCTTTATAAAGCAAGGATGGTATTTTAATTGTAGTGACTTTGCAATACTAGAATATAATAAAGAAATTCAATAAATAAGTAACTCCTTAGATTCTGAGGTATATGAAAAGGCTAAATACCATGTCTCTTAATATCATATTTCCTGGAACCTCTCAATTTGCAGTACCAATGCTTCGAGCACTGATTAAATCTAAGCATCAGGTAATGGTTGTTTATACACAACCTGATCGGCCATCGGGCCGTGGACAGAAAATGAAAGAAAGTCCTGTGAAAACTTTAGCTCTATCTGAAGAAATAATTGTTCGCCAGCCTCGCTCTTTACGAGGAGAGGAAGAACAAAAAATAATAGCTTTTAAAGCTGATATTATGGTGGTAGTAGCTTATGGATTATTGTTGCCTCAAAGTGTCTTAGTTGCTCATAGATTAGGTGGGATTAATGTTCATGCTTCTCTTCTGCCCCGATGGCGAGGAGCTTCGCCTATTCAACATGCTATTCTAGCAGGAGATCAAGAAACAGGTGTAACAATTATACAAATGGATGAGGGATTAGATACCGGCGATATTTTAACACAGAAATCTTGTCTTATTAGGGAAGAAGATACTGCTGGCGATCTTTATGAACGACTTTCATCTCTAGGTGCTGAGTTATTAATCGAGACCTTAGATAAGATTGAGTTAAAAACTATTAATGCAAAAAAACAAGAGATAAACCTAGCTACCTATGCTCTAAAAATCCAAAAAAAAGATGCCAAGTTAAATTGGAATCAAGCTGCTATTAATTTAGCACGACAAGTACGTGCCTTGAACCCTCCTTTTGTCACCTTTACTTATTTTAAACGTCGACCAATTCGAATTTGGCAAGTAGAAGTTTTGTCAGGAAAAACTGAATTAAGAGCAGGAAGCTTAATTCAATTAGATAAAAATAAATTAGATATAGCTACTGGCGATGGTATTTTAGGTCTTTATCAATTGCAATTGCCTGGCAAACGAATTCAATCAGCTCGAGATTTTATCAATGGTTATCGAAAAGAGTTAATTCCAGGTAAAACTATTTGGGGATAAAAAATAAACTTCTTAATGAAATATAACATGAAAAATACAAGAAAGCTTATCATCTTAGACCGCGATGGCGTTATTAATTACGATTCCAAAAATTATATTAAAACTCTGGAAGAATGGATTCCTATTTATAGTAGTTTATCTGCCATTGCATGCCTTACTAAATTAGGTTACACAATTGTAGTCGCAACCAATCAATCTGGCATTGCTTGTCGTTATTATTCTCTAGAAACGTTGGACGCCATTCATAAAAAAATGAGAGAAGAATTGGCGAAAGTGGGAGGGCAGATAAAGGAAATTTATTTCTGCCCTCATGCGCCTGAAGCTAATTGTATTTGCCGGAAACCTAATCCTGGATTGTTATATGCAATTGCTCAGGACTTCCCGAAAGCTTTTCCAGAAGCTACCTTCGTAGGAGACAGTCTTCGGGATATTCAGGCTGCTCAAAAAGTTGGATGTCGATCTGTATTGGTTAAGACAGGAAATGGTACACAAACTATTGCTTGTAATAAAGAATTGAAGGGAATATCGATCTTTGAAGATTTAAATGATTATGTTAGTAATCTTAGATTAAAATCTGAATAACTTTTTCAAATAATAATTCTAAATAATTTATTTTTAATAAACATTGCTTACAGAGCTACAGGGGGGGATCGGGGCCCTGTAATTATATGCGCTAAAGAAGCATAATAGAATCTTCACTGTTCACCAAACAACACTAATTTTACGGGGTTTCTATTGTAAAGCTTTCTTACTTATAGTTAGGTTTAATTCTTATATTTTTAGCAGGTGTGGGTATTGCAAAAAAATATTTTGTGATGGATAGGATATGCTAGCATGAATGCATATTGTATTTTTATAAATTTATACGATTTTCTCATCTTCAGAGAAATATACTAATAATGAATTTTTAATATCAAGCTATTTGTTGCAAGATAATTCACCAAGAAACTCTACTTTTCTTACAGGCAATGAGTGTAATAAGTGATTATACCGACTCTATTAAAAATGGGGTTTTTCTGATATTTTCAATATTCTTTCCTACTATTCAATACTTAGTCTTGGGTGAAATCAACGTCAATATATGACATGTAAATTAAATTAGTTTAATGTAAGGATTTTTAAGAGGATAAGGAGGAACTTTGATCTGGAATAAGTGTAAGTTGCCCAACAGGGTTGATAAATTATTTTTTCATTTTTATTTATTGTGTATGTTCTCCAGGAGTAATTATCGAGCGGTTAATTGTTGCATTGGCTATTATTAATTTTAATATTTTAACCCTAATATTACAATTTTAATGTCATTTAGAAAATAGTATTTTTCTCTCGAAAAATATTTTTTATCTAAAACATTTGAAATTCTTTTCATTGACGCAGATGATGAGCGAAAAAAATCGATGGGGAGAGTCAAAAGCATGATGGAATATAAAAGCTAAGGGGATATGATACAGGATGTGTTTTGAGATGCGCTTTGAATGAACGGTACTTTATGTGTATAGAAATCATTTTAAGATTATATTAAGTGTATTCAGCTATTTTTCGATACAAAAATATTAAACAAATAAAATAATTGTAGCCTTTTCTCATACAACAGTTAAATTTGATATGATTTCCTGGAGCTTAAATTGCTGTAACAAGTATGGTTTACAGAGAATATGAACATTTCCAAACAAGCAAAATTGTATCAATAGGAATATTACGTTTGTGTATTCTGTTCGTGATACGAATTGTTGGCGGTTTAAAAATTAGCGGTCACAAATTAAAATTAGTATGAACTTTTATAGAAAATAGGCTTAAGAATAGTGTGCTTATAACGCTCGTTGCTGCTATGGATAAAAATCGCCTTATTGGCCAGAAAAATCACTTGCCTTGGCATTTACTTGCTGATTTATATCATTTTAAAGCGGTTACTCTTGGAAAATCTATTATTATGGGACGGAAAACTTTTGAGAGTATTGGAAAACCTCTACTTCATCGTCGTAATATTGTGATTTCTAGAGAAGTAGGTTTGAGAATTGAAGGATGTAAAATTTTTTCTTCTGTTGAAGAGGCCCTAAATAATTTGGCAAATGAGCCTGAGGTTATGATTATTGGCGGTGGATCTTTGTTCAAAGAAACTTTACCCAAAGCTGATAAAATGATTCTAACAATTATTGAGCATTCGTTTGAAGGTGACACGTATTTTCCATTGTGGGATACCGACGAATGGATCGTGGTCTCTCAAATAAAGCATGAATTGAATGAAAATAATTTGTATAGTTTTAGCTTTTTGGAATTAAGGAGGAAAACAAAACTCACTGAGCAATAAGGAAATAAATTTGAATTAAATGGACATTTTAGAGAAATAATCATAAATGACTCATTAAATAATAAGTCATTAAAATTTTGTTAATTAATTGATCCTATTAATCTAGTGTTTTAGACTATTGGTCTAGTCTTTTTAAGTAATATCCTTTTAGTTTAATCAGTTTAAATTTAAGAGGTTCTAGTTTTTCAAAAAAGCTTATACAGGATTTCTTTAAGAAGGTGATTTATTTATCGAAGCATTTTTTGTAGAGTTTCTGTCAATATAAATAATCTTTCAGGATTGAGTAGTAAAAGTTATTAGGATCAACTATATATTACTATTTTTTGATTTTATCTTCTATTAAAAGGTCTGTAGATTTAGGAAGATGAGTTCTGTTAGCTTTTTTATTTACTAAGTAAATAACCTCTCTTCTTAAGAGCTTGGAAATTTCATAAGATATAGAATAATAATCGTTTTCTTTTAGACTGTTTTACAAAAACAGGCTTCTGTTGATCAGCAGAAAGATTTAAAATTTTTTAAGTGATCCTTTGAGTGTAGTAAAATTAATTACATTTAATTTGATGTATCCTTATAATAAGTTAGATTATAATACCAGCTTGTTTGGTTCGATAATAGTTGAGGTAATATTACATCTTAAAGATAAGAATGACAAGGAACGACGAAACGTTGTTTAGTTTCAAGGTTTAATGCAGTAAGTTGGTGACCCCATGTACAGCCGGTATCTAATGCGTAGCAGTAAGGTGTATCGCATTCACCCTTAAGTGCAGCCCAATGACCAAATACAATATTAACTCTTTCTTTTTCAGGGTGGCGCCAATTGAACCACGGTTGGAAATCTTCTTTATTTGTGCTTTTCTTACTGCTTACTTTGAAATCTAGCTCTCCCTTTGCGTTGCAAAAACGCATCCGTGTGAATGCATTGGTGATATATCGGAGTCGTTCTTGTCCTTTAAGCTTATCATGCCATTGGAAAGGTTGATCTCCAAATAAATTCTTTAAAAATTCTTTAAAATAAGCTCCTTGTAAGGTAAGTGATACTTCATTGGCACGTTTAAGATTCTCTGCGATAGACCATTGTGGAGGAAGTCCGGCATGCACTAAAAGAGCATGATACTTTTTTTCGTAATGTACTAAGGGGAAACCTCGTAACCATTCTAACAGTTCTATTTTGTCATTGGCGCGCAAAATGTTATGCAGGGTATGTTCATAAGAATCTTCAGGCATCAGTTCATACCCTAGAATTAATAAAAATAAATCATGATTTCCAAGAACTATTAATGGTGAAGAAAGAGATTTGATAAATCGCAATACTTCAAGGGAATGAGGACCACGATTCACTAGATCACCGACAAACCCTAATTGATCCTGAGAAGGATCAAACTGAATGAGAGTTAATAGTTCTTTTAATTCCTGATAACATCCCTGTACGTCACCAATAATATACGTACTCATGCATCTTTACTCTAATAAATTTCCTCTCGAATTGGCAAAATTTTATTCGTTAAATGAAAATAAAGTTGTGTAACCGTGTTGTGGAATAGATCTTGCAAAAAATGAATTTTTGTAGTGTAATCATGATAATGCTTGACTCCAAATTCCTGATCCAGCACGGTCCATAGGTTTGCGGTACCATCGACAATGCCTAGTTGTGTGGCTTCTTTACCCGTCCAAAAATCACCTGAAAATAGTTTCTCATAACTCCCCCGTAATCGGCTTCCTCGACCAGCAATAACTGTATTAATGAAATTTTGATGAACTTGTTCAAGTACCCTTTTGACTTTAATAACATCCTGAGCATCTAAAGGTTCAAAGGGATCTAAACGATCTTTATGAGAGCCTGCTATAAATAAGCGTCTTGTCATTCCCAGCTTCTGTAAGGTATCTACAAATCCAAATCCTCCCATAATTACACCAATTGATCCGGTAAGAGTATTATTATTAACGTAAATTTTATCAGCCGCTGTAGATACTAGGTAAGCACCCGAAGCAAGTTCATCTTCTCCTAGGACGACAACCTTTTTATGGTATTCTTTTTTTAATTCAAGAATTTTGTCATGGATAATGGAAGCTTGAACAGGACTACCTCCGGGGGAATTGATTAATAAAATAACCCCTTTCGAGTTTTTATCAGAAAATGCGTTCACTAAATTAGGTAAAATTTGATAGGCCGAAAAAGAAGTATTCGACATAATTGGTCCATTTAAGCGCATTAAAGAAACATATGGGGTATCATTTTTTTTAGCTGCTAATTCTGAAGTTGAGGGAGTAAAAATTAAAATAATTAGGAGTAATAAAATAAACATCCAAGCTGCTAAGCGAATATTTCGCCATCGTCGTTCTGAGCGACGATCTTCAAAAATAGTATTAATCAATGTGTTTTTAAGATAGTCATCATTCATGAAATTAAGCCCATCAGATCTTTTGATTTTAGTAGGGTACGAGAAAGGGATCTTCAACGCAATACAAAATTTGAGTGTTGAAAACAGTTTTTTAAAATTAGTAAGCTAGTTATAATGTCAATAGATGTAAAATATAATTGAAAGCAAGAATAAGATATGTTAGTTTAATGATAAAATACAAGTTTAAGAATTTAGAGCGTTCCATAAATAATTAATTAATAATTTATAGTAATACAGAAGGGTAGGAAAGATGTGCCACTATTGATAAAAAACGATAATCACCATGAATCAAGACTTTTATTGTATATTGCATTTAATCGCAAAAGTATATGAAAAGTTAAACTGCCTTCACTAAATGATCCATTTTTTAATAAATTAAGTATATAAGTAAAAAATTGCATATGAGATGCAAGGGTGTAATCAAAGTTATAAAAGTTACTATTTTTGAAGTAAATGATACTTTTAGGAATAAACAAATACCATTTAAATTTAAAATCAAAATATAGCTAAATTTCATAATATAAAACAAAAGTTATATTTATATGTATTGTAAGATATAAGAAGTTACGATTACCGGTAGCAATTTGTGCTAAAATGATCAGCATCACTTGTAATATTTTATTGTTTTAACAACCAACTGCTTTTAATGGATACTCTTGTAACCTAGGCTATAACACCCAACTAGAAATCTTAAACACGTAAGAGAGAAGGAAAATCCTTAAATTCAGAATGATTTTGAAGTTGAAAGAAGGAAGTTACAAGGCTGACTAAAATAGTGAATTTTTCTCTATTTTATGACTATCGTTCATAAAAAAAAGTCTTACTAATTTTTAAGAACTTATTATTAGAAGTTGTATGTTTTTAACTGGGTTAAGAGCATGGACTGAAATATTAATCTTAATACTATAAATC
>NZ_NSHJ01000089.1 GCF_002871095.1 Coxiella-like endosymbiont | reverse complement strand
AAGTTATTTTATACAATATAGAAAACTTATTATTTTTTTGTGGGTTAAATTTATTGTATTATTCAGTACAAACTATGTTTAGTAAACACTCTTATGAAGAATTCCTGAATTTTTCTAATAAAATAATTTAGTATTTAAAAAAAGATTACAAAAACTCTAAATAGTTTTAATATACATTGTGACAGTTAGTTATTAGACTCATACCAATCAATTTTAAAATGCTGAATCAATCACTCGAGCATCTTTTGCTAAGATGCATTTTTCTTTAAATCACCTCCAGCCAACTCACCACTATATAACATCTTTTACGATTCAAATTAATGTTACTTTTGTTAGTAATTTAAAAATCTTATAAATACTCCTTGAATCACTAATAAAAATACTTACTATATTATACTTCTTATATAGTTTTGGAAGTTCCTCCATCTATAAAAGCAACTTTTATATGTGCTTTCCCCTCCTGATAAGCTTCTATCGAGAGAAGATGTTTTATAAACATGATCTTATAAGAAGTCTCTATGCCAATAAGGGTTACTTTTGGGAATATTGGGATATTTGTTACTCTGTGGGTAACGATTTTATTTTAGCACGTCCGTACGTAATTTATTCTTAAAATTAATGAAAGTAAATGAACTAAATTTAAAGATACAATCTACATAACTTTCTTCTTCATTAAAAGATTTTACTAGACCCTTGAATTTGGGATATTCGCGATTGCATTTAATTTAAAATTGAATTTCGCAAGGTGCCTCTCAAAGAGGGTAATCCCGAAGATCTGAACCACAACATCGCCTATTATTATTGATCAGGGAATAATTAACATAGTTGATAAAATTAGTTTTCTTCAAAAAGCAAAAATCTATATAACAAGATCCATTAGGTGCATTTGATTTTATTGAGTAAATATAAAAATATTATTAGCCCGCTCCATCATCAAGAAGTTTTTAAAGATTTACATAATAACAACTTCAAAATTATTCTTGAAAGCCTCTTTTTTTAAAAATATTCATTTTTATCTACTAGTATTGCTTTAGTTTCAACGACACTGATCTGTACGGCGGCAAAAAGTTGTATCAAAACAATAATCACCAACGCTTTTTTTTAAAAACATCGAGTAATTCAAAAAATAGTAAGCGTTAATCCCTTAAATTTTTTATATAGCTATTATTTTTAAATCACATCCCTCGTGTTCAAAAAAACACGCTTTAGACGAAGGGCTTCTACTAAATTACTTTAATTTATAAATGAGGTGCTTGATTTTATTATTATTGCAGCTACAAAAAGCCTCACTAAATACTCTGTACGGTAAGTTTATCAGTATTATGATACCTGTAGTTTTACAAAACTAAAGATTTTACCAAAGCATTATTATAGCAATGCTTATTTGGCGGGAAATAACCTCTATTTAGAGTAAATTACCACCATCTTTTGCTTCCTTTTATCAAGGTTGTTCAAGTTTTCAATTCATCGATTTTAATAACCTTCTCAAAATTAATAACGCTATAGCCTCTGAAACTACATTCCCTAATCTTATCATTAAATTCTTCTTAACTGATCTGATGCTCATCACATTACTGACGTGCTAATATTTCTAAAGCAAAATACCGCTAAAAAGAGAAGGCGGGCTTGCGGCCTTTTGAGCAAGCACAACACAGTCTCAACACCTTTCTCTTGACAGTACAAATCATTTGCCTCTTGACTTTAATTATACTATGGTGCTTAAAGCAAATTTGAGTGAGACCTTAATTTACTTGAAAGAGGGCCGCCAGCAACTTTTCTAATCTCTCTTTTCGGCTTTTCTAATCTCTCTTCTTGAAGGTCTTTTCTAGTTTATTTTTTAAATCTATTTTATTACATCTTACTTATCTATTTTAAAAAACACTTATTGTCCATTTTCTTCTCTACTATAATAAACATTATTCGTTAACATTATTTGTTAATTTTTAAAACAACTTCCATTTTTTACTTTCGTAGTCCAATAAACTCCTATCGCTATCTACAACGCTTAACTCGTAAGTGTTATTATCAAGTACTTTATTCTGAAATTTCTTTTTGCAACTTTCTAAACCGACCTGATCTCTAGAGTCTAGAAATCGATGATAATCAACTTCTGTCTTTATCGGTGTTCTTTGACATTCTACGAAGATTAATCTAGTTTACTTCTCCCTTTAAAAGTCGCTACCTAAATTTTTCAGGTACTCCAACTCAGCACCCTAAAAAAACTTTGTAAGAGGGAGACATCATTCTCTTCCCTTCCCTCCCCTTAAGCTTTATAGACCATCCCCAGTTAGCTCTCTCCTCATCCTCGGCAATGAGAAACATTTTAAAAAAGTACCCGTTGCCCTTAGGCAAGGTCTTGTGTGCATCTCACCTCCCAATCACAATTTTTGGAAACTTAACAAACAGCCTAACAAAGTAGTATTTTCTAAAGTAGAATTGTTTAAAGTAGTATTGTCTTTTTCCTATGTGTATCATACAGTCATGGAAAAAACAATATCAATTCCCGTTAAAACTATTGGGCCGATTAAAATTATTGGTCCTGAAGTAAACACCGAAGTTGAAGTTCCTCTCGCTACTTTCGAAACTCCTATATGGCCTTCGACCAATCGCGGAGCCAGTGTTACCCGAAAATGTTCTGGCCTTCAGTGCACAATATTCGATGATAGAATGACGCGTTCTATTTTATTGGAGGGCGAAAACGCACATTCAGTAATGCTTATACTAAATCACCTCAATAAAAACGAAACAATCGCACAAGTTATTTCCAGAACCAGTCGTTTTTGCCGTAATATAAACTGGCATACCCAAGTAGTAGGTAACCTTTTGTTTCTGCGTCTTGAGGCTACAACAGGGGATGCTTCTGGACATAATATGCTTACCAAAGCAGGGGATGTACTAATTAATTGGCTCCTGGAACACTACCCCAACCTTAAATACGTCTCTATTTCAGGTAATATCTGCGTAGATAAAAAGGTATCTGCTATCAATGGCTTATTAGGTCGGGGTAAATACGTTATTGCTGATATGTTAATTCCACGAGCTGTCTGTCAGGAACGCTTGAAAACCACACCAGAAGCTTTAGTTAATCTTAATATTAAAAAGAATTTAATGGGCTCAATCATTTCAGGGGGTTTACGTACTGCAAATGCGCATTTTGCTAATTTGCTTTACGCTATTTACCTCGCGACGGGACAAGATGTTGCTAATATTGTTGAAGGATCTCAAGGGTTTACTCACGCTAAAGTACACAACAATGACCTCTATTTTTCTGTTACGCTACCTAATATTATTGTGGGGACTGTAGGTAATGGAAAACATCACGATTTTGTTAAAAATCATTTACGTCTTTTAAACTGTTTGGATAATTCACAACCTGGTCAAAATGCTCGGCGATTAGCTATTATTGTTGCTGCTACCGTCTGGTGTGGAGAACTATCCTTACTTGCAGCACAAACAAATCCGGGCGAACTCATGCGCGCGCACGAAAAATTTGAACGTAAAGAAAACAAGGTTAATCAAACTAGTAGAAATCGCTCCCCAGGAAATGCTTGAGAGTGGGCGATGAAAAAAGATTTCTTAAAAACACGAACACCTGCCAAACTGATTTTATCAGGTGAGCATGCTGTTGTTTATGGCTACCCAGCACTAGCTGTTGCTATCAATCGACATACAGAAGCTACTATTCGATGGACATTACCCTTAGTTTTTTCTTTCCATTTTATGGGTATTGATTTTAGGCAAGAAGCTACCCTCCAAACACTCCGTAAATTAAAAAGAAAACTTAAAAATCAATACCAAAAATATTGCTTAGGTCACTTAAATATTCGGGAAGTTTTAGAAAAACCTTTTGAACTCTCCCTTTTTACATTTATTAATGTCCTAGATCGTTTAAAAAGTAAATTGCCAACAGGTATTGAGATTTTTACCAACTCCAATATTCCTATTGGGTGTGGCATGGGGTCTTCAGCCGCTAGTGTAGTAAGCTTAATTTACGCACTTACCAATTTTTTGGAAATCAATCTTAATTTAGAAGATTACCTCAAATTAGGGATAGAATCAGAAAGTCTGCAACATGGTTATTCAAGTGGGTTGGATGTACATACAGTTTATCATGGGGGATGTTTACGTTATGAAAAAGGACAGTTTGAAAAACGCCCTATTCCAGACTTTCCAATGCAATTAGTGCAAACAGGACAACCGCAGAGTAGTAGTGGTGAATGTATTTCACAAGTATCATCTTTTTTTAAAAAGAGTCTTCTTGGAAATGATTTTTCAGCGGTCACCAACGAACTCGATCAAGCACTACAAAATCATAACTTTAATAACGTAAAAAAGTGTATTCAACAAAATCACCAATTACTAAAAACTATTGGTGTAGTGCCTGATAAAATAGATCATTTTATTGTGGATGTAGAAAAATTAGGTGGTGCTGCAAAAATCTGTGGTGCAGGGAGTGTACAAGGAGATAATGGCGGTGTTATTTTAATTGTTTCTGATAACCCAATTAATAAGCTCGTAAAACAATACGGGTATTCTATTATTCCTATCCAAACTGACAATCAAGGAACTTGCATTGTATAGAGCAACAGCCCCTGGCAGTTTAATGCTACTCGGTGAATATGCTTTGTTACATGGTAAAACAGCGATAGTAGCTGCTATCGATAAATTTATTTCCATAACCCTGAAGCCCCGCAGTGACGACTGGATTTTTATCGACTCTGCATTGGGTTCACTAACCCTTGACCGTCATCAAATTATCTTACAAGCCCCTTTTGAATTTGTATTAGCTACTTTAGCTCTTAAAAAGCCACCTTCCGGCTGTAATATTAAAATTACATCCAATTTACCAGCTTCCTTTGGATTAGGAAGTTCGGCAGCAGTAACTGTAGCATTATTAATAGTGTTGAATCGTTGGCTTGAAAAAAAATCATTAACTAAGTTAAACTTGTGGCAAGAAGCTTTACAAGTGATTCATCAAGTGCAAAAGGGAGGGTCTGGTGCTGATTGTGCAGCCAGTATTTTTGGGGGGGTAATTGCTTTTAGAAACCCACCATTTTCGGTTATATCTTTACAAGAGATCCCTCCTTTAGCAGTAGTTTATTCAGGGAGCAAATTTACCACAGCTCAAGCAATCAATATCATTAATAGCCGACGTCAAAAACAACTCACCAATTATAAAATAATCGATGAAAAAATGAATCAGCTTTCAAAAAAAGGAATCACAGCCATCAATACTAAAAATTGGATTTCTTTAGGCAATCTTTTTAATTCGGGTCAAAAACTAATGAAAGCTATTGGAGTCAGTAATAGACACTTAGAGAATTTACTTAAGGGCCTGCGAGAACAACCTCATATTTTAGGTGCTAAAATATCAGGATCAGGTCTAGGTGACTGTCTCATTGGCGTGGGGAAACTATCACCTAATTTTTTTCCACGCAATAAAGAAGAAACAAAACTTGGAGTTAAACAACTTTACCTGATCATTACTTCTGAAGGAGCAAGTTTTAATGAAACGTAATGATATTTTCCGAAAATTACTTACTCCACAAAATAAAACTCCCGTTAAATCTTTTGGACAAGCTTTTGCGCCTTCAAATATCGCCTTATGCAAATATTGGGGCAAGCGTAATTTAGATCTCAACTTACCTTTTACTTCAAGCTTATCAATATCACTCGGTAATAAAGGGGCTTATGCTAAAATTTCTTCCTCCCCTAATTCGCATCACGAATTAATTATTAATAACCATTTATTAAATTTAAAAAGTGTCTATGCCAAACCTTTTCTGGATTTTTTAGAGGAGTTTACCTTTCTTGATATAAAAGCTTTTCGCTTACAACTTAATTTTAACATTCCTATTGCAGCCGGCCTTGCTTCATCCGCCTGTAGTTATGCGGCTATCATCAAAGCAATGGATGATTTTTTTGGTTGGCAATTAGACGGAAAGACTTTATCAATTCTTGCTCGGTTAGGAAGTGGAAGTGGATGTCGCTCAATTTTTGAAGGATTTGTACAATGGCATTGTGGAACTGATCCTTCTGGGATGGATAGTTATGCAGAACCGCTTAATGAAAATTGGATCGAACTATGCATTGGACTTCATATTGTAAGTTATCAAAAAAAAGCTACCAGCTCACGTGAAGGAATGAAACGTACTGTAGCTACCTCTATGCTTTATAGCGCATGGACTCAAAAAGTAAATCAGGATCTTATCTCCATAAAAAAAGCAATAAACCAAAAAGACTTCTCCCTCTTAGGACAAGCCACCGAATCTAATGCATTAGGAATGCATGCAACAATGCTCACTGCATGGCCGCCCCTAATGTATTCTTCTCCTAAAACAATTCAACTTTTAAAAAAAATATGGATGCTTCGAAAAAAGGGATTAGAAATTTATTTTACACAAGATGCGGGATCGAATATTAAATCATTATTTTTAGCACAAGATAAGGAAAAATTAAGTCAATACTTTCATAATCTTGAAATAATTTCACCTTTTAAAGACACTCTTATTCAAGAAGTCATACTAGTTAATGAAAAGGATCAACCGCTAGGAAACGAGGAAAAAATAAAAGTTCATCGTGAAGGAAAATTGCATCGCGCTTTTTCAGTGTTTATTTTTTCGTGGCGCAATAACGAATTGGAATTATTACTTCAAAAACGTCATCCTAAAAAATATCATAGTGGCGGTTTATGGACAAATACTTGTTGCAGCCATCCACGACCAGGAGAAAATATTATTGAGGCTGGTAAGAGACGACTTTTCGAAGAAATGGAATTAAAAACACTCTTAAAAAAAGCAGGAGAATTTCGTTACACAGCTAAAGTAGGTAATAACTTAATTGAAAATGAATACGATCACGTACTAGTAGGATTCTTTTTAACTAATAAAAAAATTTATTTTAACAAAAATGAAATCACTGCTATTCGTTGGATTAATATTCCTTCTTTAAAAAAAGAATACAAAAAAAATCCTGAAAATTTTACACCTTGGCTTGAGCCTGCATTAAAAATTGCTTTAAAAAGCATACTAAATTTTTCAAAAAAATGTTTTTTAAGAAAAACGTAGTTTAAAATTAAATTAACCAAATCCATAAAGACCCTAAAAGGAAAATAGGAAGTGCAGCAAGAATACTGTCAATACGATCTAGAATACCGCCGTGACCAGGAAGTAATTGACCCGTATCTTTTACTCCCGCTTGTCGTTTCAGCATACTTTCAAATAAATCACCTATAATCGCAAAAATAGCTGTAATTAGTGCTAAAAAAGTTATTAATATCAATCGAAAAAGAGAGTGACAGAAAAAAAGAGAGACAATACCTGCGATTGCTAACGTTAAAACAAGCCCCCCAACCAATCCTTCCCATGTTTTATTGGGACTGACACGCACAATTAATCTTCGCTTCCCCCACCATCGACCAGCTAAGTAAGCTCCTATATCCATAGCCCAAATCAATATTAAACCAAATATTAACCACCCCGGACCACCTATATTTTCACGTAACGCCACTCCCACTACCCAACAGCCAGTTAACACAAAGAAGCTTACAACAATTTTTATTACGTTATATTGAAAGCCCATAGGAAGGAAACCTTTTGCGTAACAAATAACGGCCAATGCAGCCCATAACCAAATAATAAAAGAAATAATTAACACCCAAAAAATAGGAAGATAGTAAGTCCCTATCAGAGCCAATAGAATTAAAATCAGATAAAGAGTACGAAAATAATAATTTTTTATTCCTGCTAATAGGGACCATTCCCAGGCCCCCCAGAGCATTATAAAACCAATGAAAAAGCTAAACCAAGGCATTGGTAAATATTGAATTGATAAAAGTAAAAGAGGAATTAAGATTAACAAGGTGAGTAAACGATGCTTAAACATACTAGTTCTCTTCAACCTGTTCTGGGGTTAACCCAAAACGACGTTGACGTGTTTGATAAAAGGCCAAAGCTTGCTCAAAAGTATTAGAATTAAAATCAGGCCAATGTGTAGGCGTAAAATAAATTTCCGTATAAGCAGCCTGCCATAACATAAAATTACTTAAACGCTGTTCGCCACTGGTACGGATTAATAAGTCAGGTTCAGGCAAATCGCTTAAACATACATATTCTTGAAATAATTTAGCTGTAATTGATTCAGGATTTATTTCACCATTCTGAATTTTTTTACCTAACCGTTGAGTGGCCTGTACAATATCCCAACGACCGCTATAGTTTAAGGCAATAATTAATTTTAAACCTCTATTATTTTTAGTAAGTTCCTGAGAGGCATAGATTTGGGCCAATAATTTTCTATCAAATTCTTGATGATTCCCAATAATACGTAAACAAATATTGTTTTTGTGAAGCTTGTCTGTATTGCGCTCCAAAGAATCTAAAAATAAAGACATTAAAAAATCAACTTCTGGCTGAGGACGAGCTTGATTTTCCAAACTAAAAGCAAAAAGTGTTAAAACTTCAATTCCCTTGTTACTAGCATACTCAATTACTTTAGGGACAGTTTTAGCACCTGCTCGATGACCCGCTATCCTTGACAATCCACGAGGCTTAGCCCACCGGCCATTTCCATCCATTACGATGGAAACATGCCGAGGCAAAGAATTTGAACTCATTTCAAAAACCTTTTTTCGCTTAAAGATAATTCCTTTTCCCTCATCAAGTCATCCTAAAATGAGGTCTCATTATCATACAGCCATTAAATCTGCTTCTTTTTGGGAGGAAATTTTTTCTACTTCCAAGATTTGTTCATCGGTGAGCTTCTGAATGTTGATTTGCCCTCGTTGTTCCTCGTCTTTGCTGATTTTTTTTTCTTTTAACAATTTCTTTAAGTTGTGATTTGCTTCCCGACGAATATTTCGTATTGCCACTCGTGCTTTTTCGGTCTCATTACGTACCACACGAGAAAGTTCCCGGCGACGTTCCTCTGTTAAAAGAGGCAAAGGAACCCGGATTACCATTCCTACAGTGGAGGGATTTAAACCCAGATCAGCACTTTGAATAGCTTTTTCAATTAAGCCCACCATGCTTTTTTCCCAAGGAATAACGGTAAGTATCCGAGAATTTTCAATAGCAATTGTTGCTACTTGATTAAGAGGTACATCGACATTATAATAATTCACTTTAATATGTTCCAATAAGTGCGGATGTGCACGTCCAGACCTTAATTTAACTAATTTAGCTTTTAAAGCTATTAAATTTTTTTTCATGCGTACTTTTGCGTCGCTGATAATTTCATTAATCATAAAAACCTTCAACCTAGTCTTGCCAGGCAAAAGAAAAAATTTTAATTTTCTTTTCTTCATTAAAGAGGAAGTGAGAATTAAATCTCACTCTTAACCTCGATTCACTAAAGTTCCTTCTGCTGTATCTATAATAACTCTAAGCATAGTTCCTGGTTTATTAATATTAAAAACCCGAAGCGACATATTGTAATCTCGACATTGACAAAACGCAGCGAGATCCATGACCGCTAATTCTTTTTCTAAAGCTTCTTGATAAGTTAAATGTTTATAAAGCTTTGCTTTTGGATTTTTTACAGGGTCTTCTGAATAAACTCCATCTACATTAGTAGCTTTTAAAACCACATCGGCATCAATTTCAATTCCCCGTAAACTCGCTGCAGAATCAGTGGTGACCAGAGGGTTTCCGGTACCAGCAGCAAAAATTACTACGCGACCTTGTTCTAAATGATGGATTGCTTTGCGCCGATGAAAAGCATCGACTACGCCGGTCATTGGGATAGCAGATAAAATCCGGACTGGTAAATTTAATCGCTCAAAAGCATCCCGTAAAGCCAACGCGTTCATCAAAGTAGCTAACATTCCCATATAATCGCTTGTTATACGATTGATACCCCTCTTTTGCAAGGTGGCTCCTCGAAAGAAATTACCTCCGCCAATAACAATAGCTAGTTGCACTCCAAGTTGATAAACTTGAGTCGTATCTTTTGCTATACGATTTAAAACTTCAAGATCAATAGCACAAGTTTCTTTTCCCATAAGCACCTCACCACTCATCTTTAAGAGTACTCTGCGATAAAGCGGTTTTGGAAGCCCCTTAATCATTAAAGATTCCCTTGTACTTCTGCCATTACCTCATTAGTGAAACTATGTGAATCTTTCTGGATACCTTCACCCACTTCAAAACGTATAAATGCTGACAGTGTTGTTTTTTCCGATTTTAACAAATCACCTACTTGAATTTCTGGATCTTTTATAAAAGCTTGCTCTTCTAAACTTATTTCTTTTAAGAATTTATGCAAACGGCCAAGAACCATTTTATTAATAATTTCTTGGGATTTACCGCTTTCTTTTGCTTGTGCTATTAAGATTTCTTTTTCTTTTTCTACCAGCTCGATAGGAACATCGTCTGGTCGTATAGCCCGTGGATTAAAAGCAGCAATATGGATAGCAATATCTTTAGCCAAGGCTAATTTCTTAGCTTCAAGTGCCACTAAAACTCCAATTCGGCTTCCATGTGAATAATGACCCACAACACCACCATCAGAAGACAATAATACTACACGGCGAACTTGAATATTTTCATCAATTTTAGTAATAAGCTTTTGTCTAGCTTCCTCCAATGTAATCGATGAGCCAGCCTGATAAGGAAGAGCGAGGGTAGCAGCAACATTGGTAGTTCCTTCTACTAATCCACGATCGACAACGTTCTGAGTAAATTTTAAAAATTGGTCATCTCGCGCCACAAAATCTGTTTGACAATTTATTTCTGCCATGAAACCTTTTTCACCATTATTACTTACTGCAATAACAATTACGCCTTCCGCTGTCTTTTTATGAGCAAGTTTAGCTGCTGTTACTTCACCTGCTTTCCGCAATTCTTTAATAGCAAGGTTTATGTTACCAGTAGCGGTTTGCAGGGCTTTTTTACATGCCATTATGCCTGCACCAGTGATCTCCCGCAATTCTTTAATCATGCCTGCCGTAATTGTTATCATTATTTCCCCCTCTATTTGCTTTCTACTTTAAATTGATTGTCTTCATTTTTTATTTTTACCTCTTCACTTTTTAATAAAGATTGTACGTTGGCTTGGATGGTCTGTGATTGTTCCTTTCCCGAAGGGTGTATTTCTACGTTTTTTCCGGCAGGGAAGTTTTCACTTTTCTCACTCACTAGAGAAACTTTTTCAGCTACTTTTGCTTTTTTAGTGACTACTTTTTTCACTGTGGTTTTTACTTTAATTTTCTGTTTTTCTTTAGGCTCTTCTTCTTTTTTTAACTCTAAAGCACTACGAGCATCGATAATAGTATCAGCTATTGTCTTACAATAAAGACGAATAGCACGAATAGCATCATCGTTACCAGGAATAATATAATCAATGTCGTCAGGAGTCTCATTCGTATCAACTACACCTACGACCTGAATACCCAAACGCTTAGCTTCCTGAATCGCAATTTTTTCATGACCCACATCGATTACGAATAAAACATCTGGCAAACTACCCATATTTTTAATGCCGGATAAATTAGCCGCTAATTTTTCTTTTTGGCGCATCAAATTCAATATTTCTTTCTTAGTCATCCCTACAAGGTTATCTTCGTTTTCTAAACGCTCTTCGAGTTCTTTTAAGCGCTTAATCGACTGCCGAATAGTTTTATAGTTGGTTAACATCCCTCCCAACCAACGGTAATTTACATATGGCATTCCACAACGAATAGCTTCTTGTTTTACGATTTTACGAGCCGCAAATTTAGTTCCTACAAATAAAAACTTACCGTGTTTAGAAGCCACATCCCTAATAAATTTTAATGCCTCTCGAAAAAGAGGCAATGTTTCTTCAAGATTAATGATATGGATTTTTTGGTGACTTCCATAAATATAGGGAGCCATCTTGGGATTCCAATAACGGGTCTGGTGGCCAAAGTGCACCCCAGCTTCTAGCATTTGACGCATAGTTATCTCGGTCATATTTCTCTCCGCATTAAAACTTTTATGTACTACATAGTCTAAATTGAGTTAACAGGCGTACCCTAAATTACGTATTATGTATTATATAGATGTTTAAATTTGCTGCACCCTTATATCATAAAGAAATCAAGGATGGAAGATTGGGTTTGGCCCTATAGCATTCTAACTACGGCGATTCGCTCCTTAACTTCATCATATCCTTACCTTCATCATAAATTCTTAATAGTGTGTGTAGAAAATAATAGAACTTGCATCTTATTTGGTAAGACCTCTATACTTCTTAACAAATGTCAATATCTATCAAAACACCTGAGGAGTTAGAAAAGATGCGGGTTGCCGGTCGTTTAGCAGCTGAAGTACTTGAAATAATTGAACCTTACGTAAAACCTGGCATTTCTACTAATGAGCTTAATACAATTTGTCACGACTACATCACTAACGTTCAGAAAGCCGTCCCTGCACCTTTAAATTATTTAGGATTTCCAAAATCCATTTGCACATCAGTTAACCATGTAGTGTGTCATGGCATTCCTAGCGATAAAAAATTAAAAGAAGGTGATATCATCAATATTGATGTAACTATTCTAAAAGATGGCTACCATGGAGACACAAGCAAAATGTTCACTGTAGGGAAAACCCCACCTCATGCGGAACGACTCATTCGTATTACTCAAGAATGTCTTTACATTGGAATTTCTATGGTAAAGCCAGGAACACGATTAGGTGATCTGGGTGCTGCTATTCAAGCTCATGCAGAAAAAAATCACTATTCCGTCGTTCGAGAATATTGTGGCCATGGCATAGGTAAGGTCTTTCATGAACCTGAATTACAAGTTCTTCATTATGGTAAGCTTGGAACTGGACTTACTTTAGAACCTGGGATGACATTTACCATCGAACCAATGATCAATGCTGGAAAACGCTATATTAAGCTGCTTAATGACTCTTGGACAGTCGTCACCAAGGACCGCCGATTATCGGCTCAATGGGAGCATACGCTCGCAGTTACTGAAGATGGCTATGAGGTTTTTACTTTACAAAAAAAAGAGCAAATTAAGAAAATTAAAACCTAAGTAAAAGAAGAAAAGAGTCTTAATATTTAAAATTATTGTATTGTTTTTAATTTTGATAAAATGATAAATTTTAATTTATCGTTATAATTAAAATAATAAACTAAATTAAGAAAATAATACGAGCTAAATTAAAGATCAACAATTAATATATCAAAATCTTATCTGAGTCCTTCCGAAAAAATTTAATACTTTTATTCTCCAATGAAAACTAAAACTTGCAGCCTATTATCCGTGCTAAGTACAAATGATCCATTACTTTTTATACTATCTACGGCTAATTTATTCTTTAAGTATTGAGAAAATTTTTTGAAATTAGATAAAAAACTTATTAAAAACATTAATATTTCCGCAAATCCTCATAAACAATAGCTTATAAAAAGACTACTTTTTTAAAAGTATTTTTTTCTTTAGTAAAGAAACAAACAACGAAAATAGAAAAATTGAGAACATACTTATCGATAATTATTCCCATAATTTAGAAGACATCAAAAATACTAAAGAATTAGGAGATTAGGAAGTATTTACTTAAGCCATTTTATCAAAGAACAATCTGGAACCTTCACAGAAAAAATGAACCCCTCATCTTCCTTGTATTCAAAATATTTAGTTACTGATGATCCAGTATGGCAATAAATGATCCTTCCAATGTAAGGATTTAAAAAATTAGAACAATATCAGCTATGCAGCAGCAGACTCTACTTCCCCAGATCCTTGGAGCAACTTATTTAAATCTTCCAGTTAACGAGCAATCTTTTTGTTTTAGTATAAAAATTCTTGCAATGTATGAAAGTAACTGAAAAACATAAATTGTAATCAAAGATTAATAAAGTTATTTTACAGACTATACCCTCAGTAAGGACGACAGAATTTCAATATAAAGAACAAGAAAAAAGTTAAGCAATTTTTATTATTATAAATTATTGCTATAAATAATTTATTATTGCTATAAATAATTTAATCCTAAGGGCTAAATTTAAATAACTTTGGTATGATCTTATTATACTTATTATAGATTATCTCTAAGTATTATCTCTAGGCTAAAAAATAAGTTTGTATCAATCAAGAGATGATCTATTATAAAGAAGGC
>NZ_NSHJ01000088.1 GCF_002871095.1 Coxiella-like endosymbiont | reverse complement strand
TATACTTATTTATATAATTATTATAATAGTATTAGTTTGACAATTTATTTCAATATATCCCTGCTAGTATAATAAATTATCAGTTTTTTATACCTTTGAGATTATGTAGAATATTTATTGTAACACCTAATTTATCTGATAAATCCTTTTGTAAGCGAGTAATATTTAAATCTAGAAAAGCACAAAGTATTTCACTTTTTTATGCTCCTATAACTGACGCTGACGAATAAATTTTTCCATTTCATGCATAGAAAAACCTTTGTTAACAAAATATCTTTAGCTATGTTACTCTTTGTATAGCACACACTCTCCTCTTAACCGCCCATAAAACCCGATCATCACTGATCTTTAAATCATTTTCTTGATTCAAAATTAATGAGCATCAGAATTCAATGTTAAAAGTTACACTAAATTAGTAACACGTATACGAGATTTACCGACAGCTTCAGAAACTTCCTCATGAGTCATAAAAAATTTATTTAATCATCATTACAAAGCAACCCCTACTTGTTATGATATTGAAATTTTCTCTCTGAATATTCTCAATGAGAGAGCTGGAGCTGTCTATGGCGGGGCTCTCTCAGAAATAGAGCGAATAAGAAAGAATTAGTTTCAATCCAGCCTAACTTTTTTTGTGCTGCTTGCCAAAAATCCTAACATCAATTATTTCGTTATGAAGATCAACCAATCAAATGAATATAGGTTACCCAATCCCATGGGAACTAATCGAACTAGCCAAGTCTCTTCTAAGACTTCTTTTTTATCTTCCTCCGTGGTTGATAACGATTGAGGTCAAGCTTTTTGATTAATTATTTTGTATATCATTATCTGTAGAAAATAATTAACTTAAATAGTTAAACATTAGTAGGCTATTTTTTTGTAATCTCTGAGATCAATTAATCTTCCTCTAAAAAGCCCGTTTTATCTTATTTTATTTTTTAATACCTCATAATAAACTATTATTTTCTCTGATAACACCTAAATAAGCAGCTGCCCCTAAAAACTTTTTTAGCATATTTGATTGTATTGACCAACCCATAGCTAGTTGCTTGTGCTAAACAACTATTTTTGGAATAATCACTATTTTATAAATTTCTCATTAATATTGGTGAGTCACTATTCGGAAACTTTCACAATTAGTTGATTAAGTCTATCCTACATTGTTCATAATAATTCCCTGATGTTTAGGGGGAATTAGTTTAGGTACTTTTAAGATCCTTTCAACCTCAATATTTGAAAGAAAACTAGTTAACCCTAAAAAACCATAATATTTATATTAAATCGGCATTAAACCACTATTTATATACGACTAACTCATTCACCCGATCAAAATATTAAAAGAAGGAGGATAAATTAATCAATATATTCAAGATTATACTTATTTTAATGAACTCTTTCAAGATTCTTCTGAAAAGTTTACTTTTTAGCTTAATTTTAAATAAAAAGACTTTAAATACAGGATAATACTACTTTTAACAAAAAGTAAATTATATCTTTAATCTATAAAAATCATAGCCTGTTGTGTACTAGCATTCTTAAAAACTAACATCATTATCGTTAGTTATAAAAAAGTAAGCCTGTGTATATATTCACTCCCAAATCCACACTCAACCTAAACCCTATCCTTAGGGAAACCTATATCATTTAACTAAATACGATTTTTCTCTTCTGCTTAAAAAAGCTGCAAGATTAACTCGCTAACATTCTACTCTTACCATACCTTTTTGTTAGCTATTGAAATTACTGCTATTTTTAATTTCGACCAAATAACTCTCCTTTGTTAAACCTAGTACGAGTAAACGATGTTACCTAAATTGATTAGGTTCAATTACTGATAATTTTTCCTCGGATAATCACATTTTTTTATAAACTATTGTCTGTGTGATCAAGTCAATCTTAACTCTGATCATTTACAAAATTTAATAGCAGTAAAATAGCACACAAAAGCTATAATTAGTCTATCTAAGCATATTTTTTGAGCTGCTAATAGATTTTTATTAGTCAAGATCCCACCAAGGTTTACCTTGGTGCATTGAAAATAAGATACTCTCCAGAATAAAAAAGCAATTTTTTATTAGAGGCTATTTAAAACTAAAAAAACTTTATCTTTCCAACTATATCCTTCTAAGAGCTAATAAGTCAGCCTCATATTGAGATTTATTAGTCATGCCAATGAATTTTTTATAAACTTGATTTTATTTTTAAATAACATCAAACTATTAATAGTTTTTTGATTACACTTTTTCCAAAATATGAATTTCTAAAATCTCAATACGCAATATGAATTTTTAAAACCTCAATATTTTTTAAATTTTTTCCTCATTATTTTGATAAGATACAAAAGGAATCATACTGTAAAAACAAGTAAAATGCTTAGAAAATCCCTCTTCTTTTTAAATGAACAAGTAGTAAGGAAATAGCTACTGGAGTAACTCCGGGAATTCGACTTGCCTGACCCACGGTACTAGGCTGAATTTCGAGTAATTTTTGGCGAACCTCATTAGATAAACCAAAAATTTCCTCATAATTTATGGTCTTAGGAATTAGTGTATGTTCATATTTTTTTCGACGGAAAATTTCTTTCTGTTGGTGTTCTAAATAGCCTTCATATTTTGCCTGAATGTCAATTTGTTCACCTACAATTGGATCTAAAATCTCTGGACCAACTCCTAACTGTTTAATATTCATTAATTGAGAATAAGTAATTTCTGGACGACGCAAAAGATCTAATAAAGAATATTCTCGTTCTAAACTTTTTTGAAACCGTGTTTCGATAGCCTCTGCCATAATTGTATTGGGTCTAATCCAATATGTTTTCAATCGTTGTTGTTCTTTCTCAATCATCTCTTTTTTACGTATAAAAGATTCCCACCGGAGAGTATTGACACATCCTAATTCCCATCCTTTTTGGGTCAATCGTAAATCTGCATTGTCTTGGCGCAATAATAACCTATATTCTGAACGACTCGTGAACATACGATAGGGTTCTTTAGTACCTCTAGTAATGAGATCATCAATTAAAACCCCAATATATGCTTCATCACGCCTCGGCGTCCAAGGATCACGATCTTGAATTTGTAAAGCAGCATTAATTCCAGCAATAAGGCCTTGCGCTGCCGCCTCTTCATAACCCGTGGTCCCATTAATTTGCCCTGCGAAATAAAGTCCAGATATATACTTTGTTTCTAAAGAAGATTTTAAGTCACGCGGATCAAAATAATCATATTCAATAGCGTAGCCTAGTCGGGTAATGTGACATTTTTCTAACCCTTTTATGGTGTGAATAAAATCTACTTGTATATCAAAATCTAAACTGGTAGAAATACCATTAGGATAAACTTCAGGGGTATTCAATCCTTCTGGCTCTAAAAAGATTTGATGTGAAAGACGATCTTGAAACCGCACCACTTTATCTTCTATAGAAGGACAATAACGGGGCCCTATACCTTCAATAACGCCGGAAAAAAGTGGCGAGGTTTTTAACCCTGAGCGAATAATATCATGGGTTTTCTCATTAGTATGAGTAATAAAACAGGGAATTTGCTTTGGATGTTCGCTTACCTTACCCCAATAAGACATCACTGGTAGAGGTTGATCACTCAATTGTTCTTCCAGTTGAGAATAATCAATAGTCCGCCCATCAATCCTTGGAGGTGTCCCAGTTTTAAACCTTTCTACTCGAAAAGGCATATTTCGTAATTGCTTAGCAAAGGCTAACGAGGAAGGATCTCCCATACGACCACCCTTGTAATTTTTCATACCAATGTGAATTTTACCACTCAAAAAAGTTCCTACTGTCAATATAACAGCAAAAGCATGAAAGCAAAGACCTATTTGGGTCAACACACCTGTTACTCGATTATGCTCTTGAATTAAATCAATCACTACTTCTTGAAATAAAAAGAGGTTTGGCTGATTTTCCAATGCTCGGCGAATGGATGCTTTATAGAGAGTACGATCAGCTTGGGCACGGGTCGCACGAACTGCTGGACCTTTCCGTGAATTAAGAGTGTGAAAGTGAATACCAGCTTGATCAGTCGCATAAGCCATGATGCCACCCAAGGCATCTATTTCTTTAACCAACTGAGTTTTACCAATTCCACCAATTGCAGGATTACAGGACATTTGACCGAGTGTTTCGATATTATGGGTAATTAATAAGGTTTGAGCACCCATCCGCGCAGCTGCTAGAGCCGCTTCAGTTCCTGCATGCCCCCCTCCAACTACAATAACGTCAAATTGTTGAGTGGTACTTTTTATATTGTTAATTTTAGAATAATTCATTATTTTATCAAATGCTTATTTGTTATTTTTATCATTTTCCAATACAAAATTCTGAAAATATTTTTCCCAGTAAATCATCAGAGGTAAATTCACCGGTAATTTCTGATAAGGCGTTTTGCGCATAAAGCAGATCTTCTGCTACGAGTTCACCCGCTCTTTGATGAACCAATTGCTCATAAGCACGTTGAAGAAACGTTTTGCTTCTTTTAATAGCATCACAATGACGACCTCTACCCATAAAAGTACTTTCATTTGTGGTTTTTAATCCAACCATTTCTTTTAAATGTTCTTTTAAAATTTCAATACCATCTCCCGTTTTCACTGAAAGTTTAATCCGTAAGTAATCACTCTTTTGTTGGGAGGGTTGTTCTCCTGTCAGATCGATTTTATTTTCAATAACAATAATTGGAACTCGAGTTTCTTTTTTAGATGAAATATTAGTTAAATATTGTTCAATCATTGTGAATGAAGTTTGAAAAGCATTTTCTACTCGAGCAGTATCTACTATTAGTAAAATAAGATCAGCTTGTTCAAGAGCTTTTTTTGTTCGTTGAATACCCTCTTTTTCTACGATATCTTCAGTAATTCGTAATCCTGCTGTATCCAATAGCTGAATCGGAATCCCATCAATGTAAATCAATTCTCGTAAAATATCACGAGTAGTACCTGCTATATCTGTAACGATTGCTGTTTCTTGACCACTCAACAAGTTTAATAAACTAGATTTTCCCACATTTGGTTCACCTGCAATAACAACACTGATACCATGTTGTAATAAAGCTCCTTGTTTTGCTGTTATTTCAATTTCTTCGACTTTTTTTAATAATTTTTCTAACTTTTCTTCAATAATTTTCTCTACCAAAAAATCAATTTCTTCTGTAGGAAAATCAATAGCTGCTTCAATATAAGTACGCAACTCCACCAAGCTTCTTACTAATTCATTAATTCGCTTAGAAAATTTACCTTGAAGTGAACGTATCGCTGAACGTGCTGCTTCTTCCGAAGAAGCGTTAATTAAATCCGCAACGGCCTCCGCTTGAACTAAATCAATTTTATTATTTAAAAAAGCTGTTTCGCAAAATTCTCCAGGACGTGCTAATCGGGCTCCTATTTGAATAACATTCTTTAACAGTCTATCCATAATTACAGGCCCACCATGCCCCTGTAATTCCAATACATCTTCACCCGTAAAAGAATGAGGTTTTGGAAAATATAAAGCTACTCCTTCATCAAGGAAAGAACCCTCGGAATCTTTAAATACACTTAAAGTGGCATACCGCGGTTTAGGAATAAATCCTATGATTTTTTTAGCAATATGGAGCGTACTCGGACCTGAAACACGAATAATACCTATTCCTCCTCGACCTGCTGGAGTAGCTAGAGCGGCAATGGTTTCAGGCAATAGTTTCATTAGATACTAAAACTAATAAAAAAGCTTTTTATAATAAAAAAATCTTATCATCCTCGCTTTTTCAAGCACCATAGCTTAGTATGAGGATCTACAATACCTTTCTAAAAAAGAAAGGTCACATAAAAGTACTATAATTGTATAAAGTATAAAAAATAATTAAAGCATAAAAAATAATTTTTTTATTTGCTAAGTAATATAAAAGATTGTTATAGAAAGTGGGTTTATTAGACTAGACAGAACAAAAACTACTATCCTTAATACCGATGATCTTAATATGGGAAAGATTCACTTACAAAACGGCAATAGTCTTTCAAAATCAGATAAAAAACTTAAAAATTTCCAGAAAAGAATAACAAGATGCTCAAAAATTAAAAAATATAGAACTTCTTGGGTATACAAAATTAAAAACTAAAAAAATTTTTATTGCAGAAAAACGATTCCACTTTTATAAAATTTTTTATTACTTTTTTTGTTTGAACTAAATTTTTAATTTAGTCTTATAACTTTTGTTATTTTTATTAACATACAATTGCTGTAAAGTTTGTACCACGTTGTTAGTTAACCAATATAATACGAGACCTGCAGGAAAATTGATAAAAAACACAGTAAATATAACTGGCAAAATCCACATTACTTTTTGTTGAGCAAGATCAGGAGAGGCTGGTGATAATGATTGCTGAACTAACATACTCAGCCCCATTAAAATAGGTAAAATATAATAGGGATCTTTAACAGATAAGTCATGAATCCAAAAAATAAATGGTGCTTGACGTAATTCCACACTTTCTATAATGACGTAATAAAATGCAATAAATACTGGAATTTGGATTAGCATAGGTAAGCATCCACCGAATGGATTAATTTTTTCTTTACGATAAAATTCAATTGTAGCACGACTTAATTTTTGTCGATCATCACCATAGCGCTCTTTAAGAGCTTGTAAATGAGGCTGTATTTCACGGATTCGAGCCATTGATCGAAAACTTTTTGCAGAAAACCAATAAAAAACTATTTTAATGAGAATCGTCGTCAGGACAATAGTCCATCCCCAATTTTTAAGCAACGCGTATGTAATGCTCATAATCCAAAATAATAAATTTGAAATTGGCAATAACCATCCATAATCAATAGTATGATCTAGTCCAGGTGCTAATGATTTTAAGAGTTTTGCCACCTCAGGACCAATATACAATGTTGCATAACTTGTAGCTGTTTTTCCAGAGGCTACACTCATTTTAGGACTGACAAACCCAATAATATAAACATTAGGAGCAGTTCCAGAGAAAATAACACGGCTATAATAATGATATATAAGATTTGGATTCTCGGAAATCCAAGCACTTAAAAAGTAATGTTGTTGCATAGCAATCCACCCATGTTTAGAATTACGATTAATATTTTGCTTATCCATTGCTTCATAAGTTACTTTTTCGTAAGGTATTTTCGGACTAGAAATAGCCGCACCGTTATAACTTCGTAGATAAAAATGCTGATGTTCATCTGTAGGCTTACGCCGCATAATTTGAGTATAGAGGCTCCCTTCCCAAATCTTATTTGTGGCATTATGAACTTGGTATGAAATCTGTATAGCATAATTATTGCGATGAAAAGTATAAATTTTTCTAATACGCAAACCATTATGAGTCTGCGCCCTTAATTGAACAATAAGTACATTTTGATGATCCCTTAATTCATACTGTTTTTCTTGTACTGTGTAATGAATCGGAGGTTTCGTATATAAGTTAGTTAGGCCGCTTTGAACAATGTAAAGAGATTCTCTATCATTACTTAAAATTCGAACATGAGTTTTCTTGTCTTCTAGGGAGAATGGATATTTAGGTAACTGAGCTGAAACAATATTCCCTCCGTAAGTGTCAATAGCCAATTCTAAAACATCAGTTTTAACCGTAATTAACCGATTTTTAAAATTTTTTTCTTGATTTAAAATAGAAACTTCCGTTTCAGTTTTAGTTGTTTCTGTCGTACTCGGAGTGAACGTTGGTGGAGTATAGTTTGTGGATATTTTTCCATTCTCTTTTATACTAATTAATTTAGGATTATCTACTAGATTTGATTGGTAATCACGAATCCAAGCATTAAAAAGTACAATACCTAAAGAGGCTACAATGATATATAAAATCGTTTTTTTAATATCCATCATTAAGTTAATTTTTTGTGCTTTTCAGGGACCTCATCTATGCCACCTAAATTTAAAGGATGGCATTTTAAAAGTCTGTAAAGGGTTAAATACATTGCTGTTAGTACATTGAATCGACTAAAAGCGGTTTTAGCATAACAAGAACAACTCGGATAAAATCGACACGCATTTCCTAGATAGGGACATATAAGATATTGATAAATTTTAATAATTCCAAGTAAGATACTTCGGATTACATGATCAATTGATTGAATAATTCGTTTACACATTTATGCAACTCTTGTTTTCTCGCTTCTTTTAATTGAGATTTTGCTATAAAAACAATATCTATTGAAGGTAAACGATGTTTTTGCAAACGAAACTGTTCTTTCACTATTCGTTTTGAACGATTACGTATTACAGCTTTTTTTAGATTTTTCCGGCTAGCTACGACACCTAAACGAGGGTACCCTAAGTTATTATTTTGAAAATATAGCAAATAGAAATATCCTAATAAACGTTGACCTCCTAAGTAAATACGATTAAATTCCATTGTAGTACGAATTCGCCACTTCATACAGAAGTCATGATTCATTAAATTGATAAGCGTTTTCTACCTTTTGCTCGTCGCCGACTTAACACTTGGCGACCATTTTTAGTAGCCATACGTATTCGAAAGCCATGTGCGCGATTTCGTTTTAGTTTACTGGGTTGATAGGTTCTTTTCATAACTATTCACCTAATCCAAGTAATTCAAATCTATTATGATAATTCAAGGTATGTTGGTGTGTCAAATAAAGAAATTATTTTAAGAATTTCTCTCTTAGATTTACGGCTAACCATAAACTTCTAATAGCTTTCTATTCTGAATATCTTTCTATTATGTAGCTTTCTATTAAGTTTATTTTTATTAAAATTTTAAAAAACTTAATTAAAGATTAAAATTAAATAAAATTTTAAAAAAACTAATATTAAATAATTTTAAATTTATTTAATAGTAGTTGTTTTTAAGCCTGTTGATACTGTTTATAAGTGTAATAGCTTTTAAAAATTAATAAGTTGTTATTGTAATCTTCTGTGTATCTTTGAAAGAATTACATTAGAATATCCTGTGGATATTTGTGGATAAGTTGAGTGTATCTAAGGTTATTCATATTTTAATAACAGGTTATCCATAGTTTTAAAGGGTATCCATATCTTTAATCTTTCAAAGCTGTTAGCTGTTATGTAATAATTCTTTTGACTCAATCATTAAACTGAACGAATAATCTATTACTTCTTAAGAAACTTCAAAAGTTAATGACATAAAAAGGGATGAAATTATATTTGGTTTTGATGCCATGACCATGGAATATATGAATAGTTACGATTCTACTGATAGTCTTACGGAACAAAAGACATCGAGTAACATAAGTTTCTTAAGTTTTAGTTAGAGCCCATAAACTTCTTAGAAGATGAAATTATTTTAGTACGATATAAATATAATATTTAATTATAGTATCTAGGTTTATCTTCAAAGACTAAAGAACTCATTTAATATCTGGATGATAATATCTAATTCATCAGAGGAAGAACCGGGGATGATCAAGTAAATTGGCTCTAAAGTGATTTTTTTACCCATTCCAATTCATTTAATTGATTTTATTAATTTTTATATAAATCGTATTGATTCTTGTGATAAATCCAAACGAATCATATTTTTTTGAAATCCTAATGAATCCTTGGATGTTTTTAAAAACATTATATTATTTTACCGTTATGATTAATCATTCATCATTATAATTAGGTAATTTTAAGTTTAATAAATTTAGTAGTTTTTTACTACTAGAGCAACGTAGACAGGTCTAAAACAATTTAATAATTCTTTAGATTGTTTAAAGATAAACAGCTATATTCTTATTCTGATAAGTTTATAAAGTTTATAAAAAAAATAACCTCTATCACATAAATTTATTTAGTAAATTAGGATAAATTTCTTTGAGAAAGATAGTAATAGATAAAAAGGAAATCTAATTTTTTCTTGAAATTCTATGTTTCTTTGTCATTTTAAGATAATTATCTCCACCGATTTTAGTCAACTTAATTTTCAATATTAAAACAATGATTATCATATTCTAAAATATTTTCCTAAAGATCAAAACATAACAAGACTAAATCAATTATATTTCTTACATAAACTACTCTTGATGTATGTATTTTTTATATCTTTTCTTAAATTCTATTTTTTGATCAAACGTCAAAAAAGTTGTTCATTAAACTTAACTCAATTTTTAAGATTTTGAGTAGCTTTAACAATTTGAGAAATAATTATATGGATAGAAATGTTGAGATTATTTCATTTATAAAATTTAAATTAAAAGTAAAAAATATATTGTAATATTTATTTGTAACATTTACTTTTGAATTTTAAATATAAACATAAACACTTTAGTAATAATTTTTAATAAAAATACCAGCGTTAAACTGAATTAAAAATTTTAATAAAAGCAATTGCTTTTTATTATGTTTAGGGTATATAGTATTACTTTGATATTGTAAAAATCTGTTAGTATTTTTTTTTGAATTTCTTTGACTAGAAAAATATTTGTTTTTTTGTGGACATTTATATTAACAAAGAAAAATCAGCAATTTTTGTAAATAATTGTTGTAATGAGGTTAAAATAGCTAATCGATTGTGACGCTTTTTTGTGTCGTTGACCATTACCATAACTTTATCGAAAAATTTATCAATCAAATCTGTTAATATCGGTAATTCACTTAATGCTTTTGTATAATCTCCTTTTTTATATAAATTATTGATTGATGTTGAATGAATTTTAAGTGCTTCAACTAAGTCGTGTTCTGCATCTGAATCAAATAAAGAAGTATCAATATAATTATGATCAGCTGTTATTTCAAACGATTGTTTTTTTAAAATATTGCTTACTCGCTTGTAGGCAGCCGTTAGGGCGCTAGATGAAGGCAAGGTTTGAAAATACTGAATAGCTTTAATACGCCGATCAAAATCAAGAGGTTCTGTAGGATGAGTAGCAAGAACTGCCATAAACACTGAAGGAGATACATTATTTTCAATGTACCAAGAGCGAAGCCGTTCGATAATAAAATCTAAAGATTGATTGACTACATTCTGGTTAGGTAATGGGTTAATATAATTTTTTTCTGCTTCTTTTAATAATCCTAATAAATCCAATGGAAGTTCTTTTTCAATTAAAAGTCGTAAAATGCCCAGAGCTGCTCGACGTAAGCCAAAAGGATCTTTATGGCCGGTGGGAGATTTATTGATACCGATAATGCCGATAAGTGTATCTAAACGATCTGCTAAACCCACGCAGACCCCTTCTAAATTTCCTGGAAGCTTATTTCCTGAAAATCTAGGTAAATAATGATCCTTAATAGCTTGGGCGATAATCTCAGATTCTTTATCATGCAAAGCATAATGATAACCCATTGTCCCTTGTAAGCTGGGAAATTCACAAACTATTTCAGTGACTAGATCACATTTAGCTAATAATGCTGCTCTTTGGGTGAGTTTTTTATTAACTTCTTTAAGATTCTTGGTAATGAAATTAGTAAGTTTCAATATACGTGTAGTTTTATCCGCTAAGCTTCCTAATTGGTGATGAAACATAATGCCTGATAGTTTACGGAGTCGACTTTCGAGTGATACTTTAAGATCATTGTGATAAAAAAAGGAAGCATCTGATAATCTCGCATTTATAACTCGTTCATTTCCTTTAATAATGCATTGGGGATTTTTGCTAGAAATATTACTGATGAGAATAAAATAAGGTAAGAGATCACCTTGATTATTTTTAACAGGGAAACAGCGTTGCTGAACTTCTATGCTAGTGATTAATAATTCAGGGGGAAGAGTAAGAAATTCTGGTTTAAAATGGCCTAATAGCGCTACAGGCCATTCAACCATACCGGTTACTTCTTTTAGAAGTTCTTTATTAATAACTACTTCTCCTTTTGAAGCAGCAGTTTTTTTAATTAAGTCGTGGATTTTTTTACGTCGCTTATTAAAATCAACGATAACCATTCCATGGTTTAGCAATAAGTTCTGGTAATCACTCGGTTGGGTTATGGAAATACTATTGGGGTGATGAAAACGATTTCCAAACGTTTTGCGATCCGCTGCATGACCTAAAATGCTTGTTGGTATTACCTCTTTATCCAATAATATTGTTACCCAATGCACCGGACGCACAAAAGATTCAGGATGACTTCCCCAGTACATTGCTTTAGGAATATTAAGGTTTTTTATGGCAGATTGAATAATCTCTGGAAGTAATTTACAGGTGGGTTGGCCAGGTTGTTCTATTTGACAATAAATAAATGCTTCTTTTTTTTTTATTTTTATTTGAAGCTGATCCGTTAAAACACCGCAAGAACGAGCAAATTCTAAACAGGGTATTGTGGGGGTACCATCTTTAGCAAAAGCCACTTTTACGCGAGGACCTTGACGTTCTAAAATACGTGATGGCTGTTTCGATGTTAAACTCTTTATTAATATTGCTAATCGGCGAGGAGTTGCATAACGGTGAATGGATTTAAAAGAAAGTGCAGCTTTTTTTAGTTCTTTTTTAATATTTTGAGACAAACTACATGATAATTGATTCAAGGTTCGTGGAGGTAATTCTTCACAACCAATTTCTAATAAAAAATCTTTGGTAAGCATTACACTCTCTTTACTTTTTTAACATTGGAAAAAATAGTTTTTCTCTCGCTGAGTAGTACGCTTTTGCTATTGCATGGGTTAATTTCCTAATACGTAAAATATAACTCTGCCGTTCGATAACCGAAATAGCTTTTCGAGCATCTAAAAGATTAAAAGTATGTGAAGCTTTTAATACCATTTCATAAGCTGCCAAAGGAATTTTAGCTTCAATTAATCGTTTAGACTCGTTTTCGTAAAAATCGAAATGATTTAAAAGAGAATCCACATCAGCGTATTCAAAATTATAAGCTGACATTTCAACTTCGTTTTGATGGAAAATATGACCATATGTGATAGGTTGATCAGATCCTTCTGTCCAGATCAAATCAAATATGTTGTCTACACCTTGAAGAAACATAGCTAATCTTTCTAAACCATAAGTAATTTCTCCAGTTACTGGTTTACATAAAAGGCCACCGACTTGTTGAAAATAAGTAAACTGAGTGATTTCCATTCCATTTTGCCAAACTTCCCATCCAACCCCCCAGGAACCTAATGTTGGAGCTTCCCAATTATCTTCTACAAAGCGGATATCGTGGGTTAAAACATCAATACCTAATGCTTTTAATGAACCGAGATAAAGTTCTTGGATATTATCCGGAGAAGGTTTTAAGACAACTTGATATTGATAATAATGTTGGGTGCGATTAGGGTTATCTCCATATCGACCATCCGTGGGTCGTCGAGAAGGTTGTACATAAGCAGCTCGCCAAGGTTCAGGACCGATCGCCCGTAAAAAAGTAGCTGGATGAAAAGTACCTGCTCCTACCT
Organism: Coxiella-like endosymbiont; assembly: GCF_002871095.1. Classification (GTDB taxonomy): domain Bacteria; phylum Pseudomonadota; class Gammaproteobacteria; order Coxiellales; family Coxiellaceae; genus Coxiella. The sequence goes on along the minus strand of NZ_NSHJ01000088.1, from coordinate 1,187 downwards.
CAATATCTAGAGGTTGTAGTAAAATACAACCTTGCTGCTCCCAGTATTGATGCAAAATAAGAATAGTTTTCTGAAAATTGATTCGTTGTAATGATTTCATTAGTAAATTTTTATCATGATCTGTCATGGAAAGCCAGACAAGTACCTCACACAGTACTTAAAAATAAAATGCTAGTAAAAAATTACTTATGCATAACAATAGAAAATAAAAGCTAAATATTTATTTTTATTTATTGTTTGTATTGGTATTCGCTTCTAAATCCATCATATTTTGCATATTTTTTTGGAAATTCATTCCAGGAATATAATAATTTTGATTACATAACTTATTCTGCTTATGAACTAGTTAGGGGATCGAATATTACTCCAGACTATTGTGCTAATTGGAAATGATCTTTAAGTTGTTGTTGAGTAGGAATCCTTTTCCATATTCTTTTCCACTGATACACATTTAAGGTCACTTATTCTGCTGTTTAAAAAATCATTTCATTGTTAAATAATTTATCAACGTTAAGGAAGATATTATGAAAATCATAATATTTGAGTGGTTTTATAAATCCCACTAGAAAATTTTAGAAATAAATTAAGATATACCTCTTTAAAAATATTAAGTTTTTTCAAAACGAGATCAAGATTTTTATTTTAGTAATATTTTGAATTTTATGTTTTGACTAATGTTTTGCATCAGAAGATTGAGATTCTTAGACTAAGAACAGAATTGATCATCAAAAACTTATTTTACTAACTGAAAAACTTAAAAAGATTTCTATCTTAAATTGATGAATTAATACCTACTACAATTTAAGCTAGATCTTTTAAAAAATTTAATGTATTCTTATTAATCGATGATAATCACCACACTTTTTATACTTAAATTTTTTTGTTTTTCTCAATTTTTTTTAGAGTTTCAAATAAACATGGAGTAAAAAATAAAAATCAAAACACACAAGGAGGATCCAGTAAAAAGTTTTTTTACAATTATTTTCTTTTTCTATGAAATTGAAAAAGTACTCATAGCCTCTCGAATTTTCTGCATAGCGTTTTTTTCGAGTTGACGAATACGTTCCGCCGAAACTGCATATTGTTCTGCTAATTCATTTAAAGTAAGTTTTGTTTCATTCAACCAACGTTTATAAAGAATATTTCGGCTACGTTCATCCAAAATCTGAAGCGCCTTATGAAGGCGG
>NZ_NSHJ01000087.1 GCF_002871095.1 Coxiella-like endosymbiont | reverse complement strand
GACATATATTAAGTATTTTAATGGCATATATTAAGTATTTTTATTATAAAATTACTTAAATTTAGAGAGCTCACAAATAAATTAAATAAAAAACGTACTATTAAGTGTGATGATATTAAACAATGTTATTGTTTCCATTCCGTAAGCAGCTTATTTAATTAATCAATTCATAAGTGAATATAATAAAATCTTTAATGAATACTTTAGTTTTGCTGAGGCTGTTCATAGTTAACGGAACAATGGTATTCTAGATCACTCTAATTTGACAATTATAGATAATATTAAATTCTACTTATGGACTAAAAACCTCGCTTTAAATTTTTAAAGATATCTTAAATGGTTATTTTGGCTTGAGGTTATCGTATGAAACAGGCATTTAAAAATTTAAAATGGATGAGTTTCAATAATAAGATTATTTATGAGAGCCTATTGGAGAAATTTTTAGAAAATTTAACGGGCGAATATTCTAAGAAATCATCAGAAAAATTAATTAAAAATAATATTTTAAAGTTCTAAAGTTATTTCTATAGATTCTCGTTTTGAAAATTATTAGTGTTTGTATTTTCCGAAGCTGAATATAAGCGTTCTATTAAAAGTACAATATTTTTAGTAAGAGTATCTGAAAATACAATAATCGCTCTTTGTAAGAGATAGACTTTTGTTTTACAAATCTCGTAACAGTTTTTACTAATTTCGTAGAAAATTTAAAAAAGATAGGTTTCACTGAAATGTTTGTTTATAGATTTACCAGTGGTATGAATCTCCATTCTATGGGATAAAATAATTCCATTTAAAATAATCTTTTATGCCTGTTTGGTTTTGAATAAGCACTTAGACCTTGTTTAAATGAAATTATTTTTTTATGATTGCTCTGAATTATCAGAAAAAAGCTTACAGCGCTGAAAGATTAAAATATCTGATTATTTCAAAATATGTTTTTATAATGTATTGCGCCATACTAATTTTAAAATATAATTCTATTATTTTATTAGAGTTGAGTATAAATGAAATTTTTCATTTTTTTTAAATTTTAGTAAATTTTGTATTCTGCAGCTAACAATTATTAGCTAGATGACGCTTATAGATTGAGCGTCAGTTGTTTTATGGATATTTATCAATTACCAAGCTGTCAAGCTAATTGCTCGACTTGAAGACTGAAATTAAGAATAGCTAAGAATAAATTTAATCGGTTTCCTAAATTACTAATTATTATATTATAAATAATAAAAATGTATTTTTAAAATTAGCAAGATGATAAAGTAGCATTAGAAATCATCTTAAAAAGTTATTTTTGTTGTTTTTAGGTTACAATAAAAGTAATCAATGAAATCTGCTTGTATCGTAAGCTGTTTTTATCGTTCCAAAAAAAATCTTACTAGAGATGTTTTAAACCATTTAAAAATTTTATTTAATCGAGCTAAAGGAGAATTTTAAGATCCAGCCTCAGCACACAATAGTGCCTCTCTCAAAGGTAAAGTAGCAATGGCTGCTCTTTATCACAATCTATGTCCCCTTACTCTATTCCTATATTCCCCCTTTAATTTCTTGTTAAACATTTTTTCTATTTCACTTAGACTAAGCCTCACCTAATTTTATCGTTAAATATAGAGATCTTGGAAACTAGCATAAGGAAAATTTATCCTTCGCTCGTGGGTGGTTTTTGATTACTAGATGAGCACAGCCGTATCGTAAATTATTAATATTGGCGGCTTAAGACGAATTTTGCTAATGCTTCTAAACTGTAGCAAAAAGGAGAAGGGGATAATTGTTGTAATTAAATTTTTGCTTTTTCAATCTCTTGAAGAGCGTATTGTTGGGTATATTCTTGAGCTTTAGTATCAGAAATAATTTGCATGATGAAGAATAAATTTTTCAAGCTTCCTCTTTTAATAGTTTCACGAATAAGCTTAATTTTTCAAGAATTAGCTTTTTGTTTGGAGTAAATTCATGGTAATATCGTTTTTCCTTCTCCTAAATCATCGCTGATATTTTTATCCAACTTAGAAGAATCCTCACTGTAGTCGAGGAGGTCATTAATAATTTGGTAAGCCATTCCCACATAGAAGCCCAAAAAAGCCATCTCTTTTCGTATAGTTTTATTTTTCATTCCAATCATTGCTCCAATTTCGGCAGCAGCCGGAAATAATTCAACTGTTTTGCGGCGAAATCACTTCATAATAAGTCAACTCTTCAATGTTAAAATTGTTTTGATTATAAGCTGCCAGACTGCTCTTTTCGCAAGTTTGTTGTTTGTATTAGCTAATACTTTCATGATGGGAATATTGTTACGTTTAGTTAAAATCTGGAAGGCACGGGAATAGAGCAAGTCTCCCTAGGAATACACTTTCAAAATTTCCCAACCTTACATTATCGGTTTATTGGTCGTGATATTGATCAGATTGATCGATAACATTATCATGAAGCAAAGTAGCAGTAGTATAAATAAATTCAATAACGGTAGCTAATTCGTAATTCTCGGTATTTTGATTATAAGCATAGGCTTGAGTAGCTAGGAGCACGACCAATGGTCGTAAACGTTTTCCTCCACTTTGAATAATATGATTGGTGATTATTTGAATGAGGGGTACATGAGAGAAAAGAAGAAAGCTTGTTGACAATAAGAGCGTCGACAGCCTATGAATCCTGTTTTATGGGAAATCTAAGTAATTCTAGAGAAGAGGAGAGCTATCTAAGATGATTTTAATGACTTTCATCTAATTTTATGTTAGGAGGGTAGTAGTTATGTCAAGTCCAGAATCTTAGTGAGGGTATAGTATTTTAGAATATTATATTTATAACTTGTCAGGGACTATAAAATTCCGTAAAATAGAGATTCTCCTCATGGTTCGAAGGAAATTTGCAATGTATGCAATCATTAGAACTGGCGGTAAACAATATTGGGTTACCGAAGGTCAGACGTTAAACATAGAGAAATTATCTGAAAAGATTGGTGCTTTTGTGAAGTTTAACGATATATTATTAATTTTAATTAAGGAAGGCCATGAGTTACACATTGGATCTCCTCAACTAAAAGGTGCCCAAGTGGTAGCAGAAATTATCGATCAGGGCCGAGTTTCTAAAATTAATATCATTAAGTTTAAACGACGTAAGCATCATATAAAACGCATGGGGCATCGACAAGATTTTACTACAATAAAAGTGACTGGTATCAATATCAACCCCCCCTTTTAGGGAAAAGAAAAAAGAGGAATAAATCATGGCTCATAAGAAAGCGGGTGGTAGTACACGAAATGGTCGGGACTCTAATCCAAAGATGTTGGGTGTAAAATGTTTTGGAGGTGAGCAAGTAATCGCTGGCAATATCCTTATTCGACAGCGAGGTACTCATTATCACCCAGGGAAAAACGTAGGTATAGGTCGAGATCATACTTTATATGCTTTAGTTGATGGCAAAGTTAGATTTACGTGTAAAGGAATAAAGCAACGTAATTATGTTTCTATCCAACCTATGGAGAAAAAGGTTTAGTTTTTCTCAAGAGATCTTACTTTCTAGTCTCTTTAAAAGAGAGAGAATAATTATGGTATTATTTATTTGATTTATAATAATCACCGCTTCTATTACTAGCATTATCTTTTATTCTCTACTCCCTTAAAATTAGGGGGATATTATATTATTGAAACAATGAAATTTGTAGATGAAGTATTCGTGCAAGTAGAAGGCGGACATGGTGGGTACGGATGCTTAAGTTTTCGTCGTGAGAAGTTTATTCCTCGAGGGGGGCCTGATGGTGGTGATGGTGGTCAAGGTGGGAGCGTTTATTTTATTGCTGATAAATCTATTAATACCTTAATAGAATTTCGTTATCAACCATTATTACGAGCACAAAATGGCCAACCGGGCATGAGTAAACTTCGTAGGGGAAAAAAAGGGGAAGATTTAGTAGTGTCTGTCCCCATAGGGACTATGGTTTATGATAAAGAAACGGAAGAATTGATTGGTGATTTAATGCAGGAAGGGCAGAGGCTTTGTGTGGCTCAAGGAGGCCATTATGGTTTAGGGAATGCTCATTTTAAGAGCAGTACAAATCGAGCCCCCCGGAAAACAACTTCCGGTGAAGAAGGTGAAAAACATGTATTAAAATTAGAATTAAAATTATTAGCTGACGTAGGTTTATTAGGGTTGCCTAACTCAGGAAAATCTAGTTTAATCCGTGCAGTTTCAAAAACTACTGCCAAAATTGGTAACTATCCATTCACCACTCTTTACCCGCATCTCGGGGTAGTGCGGATTCAAGAATATCGAAGCTTTGTAATTGCGGACATACCTGGCATTATTAAAGGAGCAAGTACGGGAGAAGGATTAGGTATCCAATTTCTAAAGCATCTTGAACGAACTCAAATTTTATTACATATCGTCGATATATCTCCGATAGAAGGAGAGGGTCTGGATTCTGTAGTTCAAGCTGTGAAAGTAATTACAGATGAAGTTAAAGAATTTAGTAGACATCTTTTAGATAAACCAAGGTGGTTAGTATTTAATAAAATAGATTTATTACCTTCAAAAGAAATTGAGCTACGTTGCAAAGGACTTATTAAGGAACTTAATTGGCATGGTCCTGTCTATAAAATTTCAGCACTCAAACATAAAAAAACTCAGAAGTTATGCTATGATTTGATGGAATGTCTTGAAAAGAAAAAGTGCAGTAAGATCTAAGCTTTTAACATAATCTTTCCTTGATGATTTAGCTTTTCTTTTGAGTTTATCCTTTACTTATTTGGAATTTTAATCCTCTTAATTTTTGATTTAAGCGGCTTTTTAAGCGAGCTGCTTTATTTGGATGAATAATTTGTTTACCTGCAGCTTTATCAAGTAATTGAACAGCTTGTTGGAAACTAGTTTGTGCAGCAGAAAGATCATTAGCTTGGAGGCTTTTTAATGTTTTTTTTACCACAGTACGCACGGCGGAACGTTGGCTTGCATTGTGTAATTGTCGCGTTTGATTTTGTCGTGCACGCTTTTTTGCTTGGAGAGTATTAGCCATCGAATATGCTCTAAAATTTTTATATGAGTTTTAATAATATGCCGTATTATACGGCGTTTGTCAATAGAATAAGCCTGCGATATCCTTACCAGTTTGTTCTTAAAATAACAGAAGTGCTCTATGAGCCGTAAGTTATTCAAATCCACAATGATTCTTTCTAGTATGACGCTCATTTCCCGTTTGGTGGGATTTGTGCGAGATGTGGTGCTTGCTGTGATTTTTGGCGCCGGACCTGCATTTGATGCTTTTGTAGTTGCATTTAAAATCCCTAATTTCATGCGTCGATTATTTGGTGAAGGGGCTTTTATGCATGCTTTTGTACCGGTATTAACGGAATATCAAACCCATCGCTCGCAGAAAGAAGTTCATCAATTTATCAATGCAATTTTTGGAAGTTTAGGTATGGCTTTGTTGGTCATTGTGGTGCTTACTGAAATTATTGCTCCCTTGGTGATTATGGTGTTCGTGCCGGGGTTCGCGCACGATCTTGTTCGCCTAACTTACGCTACTGAGATTTTGCGAATTACTTCTCCCTATTTATTATTAATTGCTTTAACTGCTTTTGCTGGAGCTACATTAAATACCTTCAACCGATTTGCTGTACCAGCATTTACTCCTGTATTATTAAACATTGCTATAATTGCGGTAGCATGCTTCTGGGCCCCTAATGTTTCAACCCCCATTTACGTTTTAGCTTGGGGGGTATTAATCGGAGGTTTTTTACAATTAATTAGCCAACTCCCTTTTTTATATCATTTAGGATGTCTTCCTATCCCTAAAGGGTGGTGGTGTGATTCCGGAGTAATTCGGGTTCTAAAATTAATGGTGCCTACATTATTTGGTGTTTCTGTCGCTCAAATTAGTTTATTAATCGATAATTTTTTCGCCTCCTTTTTAGCCGCTGGGAGTATTTCGTGGTTGTATTATTCTGATCGATTAACGTATTTACCTTTAGGGGTTATTGGAGTCGCTTTAGCGACTGTAGTGTTGCCGAATTTGTCACGCCATTATAGTTCACAGTCTACAAACGCTTATTCTGCTACACTTGATTGGGCTTTGAGAATGGCAATATTAATTGGTATGCCTGCTGCTGTAGCTTTATTTATTTTAGCTGGCCCTTTGTTAGCAACATTAATTTATCATGGTGCTTTTACGGTACACGATGTTCTTATGACTAGAAGAAGTCTGTGGGTATTTTCAATAGGTTTACCTGGCTTCATCCTTGTTAAAATTTTAGCATCTGCTTTTTATGCTCGCCAGAATATAAAAACTCCTGTCAAAATTGCAGCAACTGCGATGGGTGCTAATCTTATTTTAAACGTGTTACTTATCCATCCTTTTGCTTATGCAGGGCTGGCTTTAGCTACCTCGTTAGCATCTACTTTAAATGCAGGACTTCTTTTATATTTTTTATTGCGGCGTTCGATTTATAAACCCGCTCCAAACTGGTCGAAATTAATTTTTCGATTAGTAGTGGCTAATTTTGTAATGGGTTTTGTGATTGTTTGGTTTTCTGGAAAGATTGGGCAATGGTTAATTTGGTCCGTGGGAGAACGGATTTGGCATTTGCTAGTTATTATTTTTTTAGGATTTTTTATTTATTTAGTGACCTTGTGGATTTCAGGAGTAAAACTTTCTGATCTACGGTGGTCTCCAATGGAGATTGATTAATTTCATGGAATTAATACGCTGTAAATACGATTGTAAAAAAAAATTAGGTGGTTGTGTGGTCACACTAGGAAATTTTGATGGAATGCATTTAGGTCATCAATCACTTCTTAGAAAATTAAAATTCTTGGGACAGAAATTACATTTACCTACGGTAGTTATTATTTTTGAACCTCAACCTAAAGAATTTTTTTTGAAAAGCCAAGCGGATTCACGATTGATGCAATTTCGGGAAAAATGGATGGCATTCCGAGAATGGAAAGTCGATTTCCTTGTATGCTATCGATTTAATAAAATCTTGGCAAATCTATCTCCTGAAAACTTTGTTAAAAAGATTTTAGTGGATCAACTAAAAGTGGAAGCCCTTGTGGTAGGAGACGATTGTCGGTTTGGTGCCAAACGTGCAGGCGATTATCAGTTACTGAAAAAATTAGCGGAATATTATGGTTTTGAAGCTATAAAAATGGCATCCATTCTTTATGAAGAAGAACGAATTAGCAGCACCCGAGTGCGTTATGCATTAGAAATGGGAAATATGGATTTGGCACAAAATTTGTTGGGTCATTTTTATTGGCTTTGTGGTAAGATTATTTCTGGGGAAAAACGCGGACGTGCATTAGGCTTTCCGACAGCTAATATCGATTTACATAGAGACAAAGTGCCATTGAGAGGAATTTTTGTAATCCAGGCTTATTTAAAGGAGGAACTCTTTCAAGGGGTCGCCAGTTTAGGCGTACGTCCTACTTTTGGAGGCACTAAGATGTTATTAGAAGTGTATCTATTTAATTTCTGTCGTGATATTTATGGCAACTATTTGCGAGTTGAGTTTTTACATAAATTGCGATCTGAAGAGCAATTTCCTTCGGTACATGCTTTAGTCAAGCAAATGCGTACAGATGTCTCAGAAGCAAAAGATTATTTTTTTAAACGAATGATTCTATCTATTTCTTAACAGCTAACCTAAAAAGTAAATTTATAAGAGATGTAGCCTCTAATTATTTTAGATAAATAACAAGAGTGAACGTATCAAGTATGATATTTTTCATTCAAAACTGACAGAAATAAAACTGATTGAATCTTTTCTTAAATTAGTAAGAATCATTGTTCTATCCGATTCTAATAGAATTTGGGATAGGTGGTGGTTTCCAATTAAAATACTGTGATATAGATAGATGTGGCTAGGTTATTCTCTAGGCTTGTGTAATTTTATGAAGTGTCTTCATTGAAACATATTTGTGCCACGAAAGTTGAAACTAATTGTAATATTAAGAAACTTGTAATAAGTGATACTAAAAAATCAACGATAATATTCAACTTTATATTGTTTGTTAGGAGAGTAAAAACGATACTTTAGAAATTTTATCTAAAAATGATGATTAATTTATTCCCACTTATCTAAGTTATTGTAGAAATCAGTATAAAAAAATAGATAGTTCGGTTATTGCTAGTGTGTTACTGTCATACAAAAAAATCTTACAGCTATTGATGGTGATAGTTTTGGTGTTCATAATTAGTGGTAACAGCTAAATTATTTTTTGGAATAATAGGATAGGTAGATAAATCATCAATTGTGATTCTAAGACAAGGATATCTGTTTTATGTAAATTTTTTTGATTATGGAAAAGATTGATTTATATTTGGAAGGATCAGATTGTTCTCCAGTTTATGTTAATTGGAAATTAAATCTGCGTATTGTGGGCATAATACAGTTTTTTATTGTAAGACTGCAGTTTTTTATTTTGGTAATCCCATGTTCTTAAATCAATTTATTTTGGTAAAGGTAAAGTGAAAAAAGGTATCTCGAAGCATGATTGATTATAAAAACACCTTAAATCTTCCACGAACTAATTTTCCCATGCGAGCTAATTTGCCTTATCGGGAGCCAGAAATATTAGCACGCTGGCAAGCATTAAATCTTTATCAAAAAATTCGTAAAGCCTGTACCGGTCAGCCGAAATTTATTTTACATGATGGCCCACCTTACGCTAACGGTCGTGTTCATTTAGGAACTGCTTTTAATAAAATTCTCAAAGATATTGTTGTGAAATCAAAAACATTGAGTGGATTTGATTCCCCTTTTGTACCCGGTTGGGATTGTCATGGTTTGCCAATTGAATTGAATGTTGAAAAAAATGTGGGTAAAGAAACCTTATCTCCAAATGAGTTTCGCCAGGCTTGTCGTGATTATGCAGCCTCGCAAATAGAGTTACATCGAGAAGATTTTAAACGATTGGGAGTAATTGGAGATTGGCAAAATCCGTATTTAACTATGAATTTTCATTACGAAGCAGATACAGTTCGTGCATTATCTAAAATTGTGGCGAATGGGTATTTGTTTCGGGGACAAAAACCAGTCCATTGGTGTATAGCTTGTGGTTCTGCATTAGCTGAAGCAGAAGTGGAATATCGCAATAAAACGTCGCATTCGATTGATGTGGCTTTTGAGGTGGTTGATTTTGGAGAGGTACCTCGACGTTTTGGAGTTAAACATGAAAAGATCCGGGTAATAATACCCATCTGGACTACGACACCTTGGACATTACTAAGTAATGAAGCGATTAGTGTACATCATGATTTGGATTACGCCCTGGTAAAAACTAAATTACATGATCAACCCACTTATCTGGTGGTAGCTAAAAATTTAGTCGACAAGACGATGCAACGTTATCGTATTGAAGATTATAAAATATATGGTAATTTAAAAGGTAAAAAATTAGAGGGCATCGAGTTACAACATCCGTTTCTTAATCAAATTGTGCCAATTATTCTTGCTGAACATGTTACTACCGAAGTAGGAACTGGAAATGTCCATACTGCGCCTGCACATGGATTGGAAGATTATTTTGTTGCAGAAAAATATAATTTGCCAATTAAGAATCTCGTCGATGCAGGTGGTCGTTTCCTTAAAGAAACATTTTTAGTTGGTGGACAATCAGTTTTTAAAGCTAATAAACCTATCATTGTTTTGTTAGCGGATACTGGACGCTTATTACAAAGCGAAATTATTCAACACAATTATCCGCATTGTTGGCGCCATAAAACCCCATTAATTTTTCGGGCAACTTGGCAATGGTTTATTGGTATGAATAAAAAAGGATTACGTAATTTTGCATTAGTAGAGATTGAAAAAGTAAAATGGATTCCTACATGGGGTCTAAAACGTATTAGAAAGATGATCACTGATCGCCCTGATTGGTGTATTTCACGGCAACGGTTATGGGGAATTCCAATTCCTTTATTTATAGAAAAAGAATCAGGAGCTTTGCATCATAATACGCTTGTTTTAATGGAAAAGGTGGCACAATTAATTGAAAAAAATAGTGTTGATGCTTGGTTTAATTTAGACCCAAAAACATTATTAGGTGATGACGCTGAACGCTACGAGAAAGTAACGGATGTGTTAGATGTATGGTTTGACTCTGGCGTAACTCATTTTGGTGTTTTAGAAGAGCGATCTGAATTACATGTACCTGCTGAACTTTATTTAGAAGGTTCAGATCAGCATCGAGGGTGGTTTCAATCCTCTTTATTAACTGCTTTGGCTATTCGAAATAAAGCGCCTTATAAAGCCGTATTAACATATGGTTTTGTGGTTGATAGCCAAGGCAGAAAGATGTCTAAATCTCTAGGCAATGTTATTTCACCTTCTGATTTAGTAAAAAATTTAGGTGCTGATGTGCTGCGATTATGGGCTGCTTCTATGGATTACACTGTTGAAGTAAATCTATCCGATGAAATTTTAAAACGTGCTTCAGATGCTTATCGACGAATTCGCAATACTGCAAGATTTTTATTATCAAATTTATATGATTTTAATCCGAAAAAAGATTTGGTGGTGACAGAAGAATTAGTTGCATTGGATCGATGGGCTATCGTCGTGACCCAGCGTTTACAAAAAAAAATCATAACTGCTTATGATCAGTATCGGTTTCCTTTGATTTATCAAGCAATTCATAATTTTTGTACTGTTGAGATGGGTAGTTTTTATTTAGATATTCTGAAAGATCGTCTATATACCAGTAAAAAAACAAGCTTAGCTCGACGTTCGGCACAAACAGCGTTATATTATATTATAGAGGCTTTGGTATGCTGGATTGCTCCTATTATCAGCTTCACTGCTGATGAAATTTGGCAATTTATGCCAAGTAATCGCGAAGAATCTGTTTTTTTAACGCAATGGTTTTCTAAGTTTCCAGTAATTAAATTACGTAAAGAAGAGGATTATGAGTGGAAAGTACTGTTACAAGTTCGTGATGAAGTTAATAAAGCATTAGAAAACTACCGTAATGATGGTAAGATTAGCTCTACGTTAGCAGCAGAAATTATATTATATGCAGATCAAAATTTGTATTTGATTCTGGCCAAGTTAGGTAATGAATTACGTTTTATATTAATTACCTCCGAAGCAAAAGTTTTTCCGATTAAAGAAAAAACAAAAGAAGCTTTCAGTACGAATCTGCCCGAATTATTTTTAGAAATTCGTGTTTCTAAATTTAAAAAATGTGCTCGTTGTTGGCAACGTCAACATAGTGTAGGTCAAATTGAAGAACATCCTAATTTGTGTGAGCGCTGTATAAGTAATGCCTTTGGAGCTGGTGAAGAACGGAGATTTGCCTGATAAGAAAAATATTACTCTTCTCGCCGATATCAAAAATTTTTGGAAAAATAATGAGTTTTAAAAGTAAAAATAGTTATGAAAAAAAAACATTACCTTGGTTATGGTTGAGTATTTTGATTATTGTGCTAGATCAATGGACGAAATACTTAATAGTTCATCATTTAGTATTTGGGTGGCCTATTAAAATTTTTCCTTGGTTAAATTTAACATTGAATTACAATACCGGTGCTGCTTTTAGCTTTTTAGCTACCGAAACTGGCTGGCAGATTTATTTTTTCGCTTTAATGGCATTAATAGTTAGCGTATTTCTTATTATATGGCTAATTCGAATACAGTATTCTGATCATTGGAAGGCTATTAGTCTTGCATTGGTTCTTGGAGGTGTATTAGGTAATTTTATCGATCGAGTTCGCTTAGGATATGTGATTGATTTTATTGATTTCCATATTAAGGATTGGCACTATGCTACTTTCAATATTGGTGACAATGCTATTTGCGTAGGAGTCTTTTTATTGATAATAGTAACTATTTTCAGACGGCAGTCATCTTAATAGCTTAGGAAGATAAGCAGTTTCCTCACGTCTCGTTCTTGCTTCATCTGATCACAAGAAGATTCTTATAAAGAGATTTATTTTAATATTCATTCCGGAATGGATTGAATATTAATAACTGTTGTTAGTGAGACGAGTGAGTTGGAAATGATAACTTTGTACCTTATGTCTAATTTTGAGTTCAGGGAGATTAGTAAATTAGTAGAAAGTATCCTTATTATAAAAGGTTTTGAGTTGATTCGAGATTGCTATTAGTTTAACTTCGATCGCATAGCAGTAAAAAGTGAAAATGTGATAGTAATATAGAGTAGGAAAGGTAGGTTATAGTGTTGAAAAAAATCATTTAAGACCCCAATAACTACTAAGTATATAAGTTAAGTTATAACTTAAATTATAAGTTAAGTTGCAATAAAGTAAATTTTTAGATATCTATATTTTATTATGTAAATAAAGGGACTAAAATTTAGTACTGTTGTGGTACAGTACTTACATTTTATACTGGTACAGTATTCACATTTTCCTTGAACTCTCCGTTAAATAATGCCTAAATAAGGCATACAGTGAAATTCAAAAAAAACTTTCTAAGTCTTTGATGACTTGTTTTTTTATTAAAAATCGTTATCATTACTGCTCTTAAATTTTTTCTCTGGGCCGTTAGCTCAGCTGGTAGAGCAGCGGACTTTTAATCCGTTGGTCATAGGTTCAAATCCTATACGGCCCACTAATAAAACTGAGGGCCTTTCCTAAATTGTGTAGTAAAAATATAACTACATTATATTTTTACTATCTTTTTCCAAAATTCATCATAGGTAGAGGTAACATGAAGGGATCGATATTTTTAAAATCTTATTAAAAATTAATGCTTACTAAAAAGCATTCCTAAAAAGTACAAGGTCTAGAATGATTTGCTATCACCGATATCAATACTGTCTAAAAGACATAATAAGGAAGGTACAAGAAATATATTTTAAGGATAAAAAAGTTTTTTAGAAGGGTCTGTTATTAATTTTAAAATAACTGAATTTGCATGCACTGCTCAATTAGTTATATTGGCTACGTTTGTTGTCTTTAATAAGTTTACGCCGTTTTTTATAAGAAAGATTAATTAAGCATTATTCGCTTTTCTTTAATTTTATCCTCGATAGTTATTTTAAATTTCTATTTCAGTAGTACTTTCCTGTTTCTTGTAACTTATTTTAGAATATTGAATTTTTTTCGGAAGATACTGAAGGACCTTGCGAGGTATCATATAAAGATCTCTTAATTTAACGTTTAGCAAACAAAAATTTTGTAAATGTTGATATATACGATTTAAAATACTAAATTCTGAAAAATATAAATAAGTAGTAAAATAAAGTAGTAAAATAATATTAAATAATTTATTTAGATTTATGGCTATGCTGTTTATTTTTTCTAGAGTATCTTAAATCTTTTGAGAATTTAACGTATTGTTTAAGATCATAACAGCTAGTTCTATTGCTTTTTGTGAAGCAATCAGAGATATCAGCTAATTTAAATACAAGTAATGAAGGACGATGTGTGTTCTTATTCTTTTAAAAGTATAAGACATAAAAATTTCTCTATCTTTGATGATAGATGCTAAAAATAATACCTAAATAATTACTATAGCAGTACCTAGTTTTACTAAAGGTTGAACCTATTTTATTATCAGGATAATTGTAAACTCACTTCTGCTTAACTAACTTTCGATGGCAATAAAAATATATACAATAAATTTAAAATGTGAAATTTTAATATTTAAAACTAAAATAAGTGATATTTTTTAAAAATATTTTTTAGTGTACTTGATAGTAAAAAGTTGTTTGGATTTGAATATTTTAGAACTAATGAAATGATAGATGAGCTGATAACCTATATCACAATTATAAGATTAATTATACAAAACGCTTCTGATTATTCTGATTGGGAATATAATTTATTTGGTATGTAATTTATATGGGGCGCTATCAAATATCGTGCAAAGTAGAATTGTTGAATTCTTTCTCAAAGAATTAGAGGGTATTGATCAATATGAACAGTTTTGATTATAACGAAATGTCTCTTAATGCTGATTAAGGCATTTCTGTTTCGGTTTATTTCATAGTTAGTAATATACTAAAATACCAGTCTTGAAAAATTTCTTTTATAGCCTAAAAATTTAGCTTAGCTAAATTAACGCACTTTTTACAATCGTCTATTAAATTACTTTTTATAATTGTCTATTCAATGTTTCATAATAAAAATTATTTTATTACCTAAATTTAAAGAGAAGCATATTTTACAAAATATGAATTTATTGTTCATTATACAATGTCATTATCAGATCCAGAATTCACTAACTGACTAATTTTTTTAGTAAAGTCAGATAAAAAGTGTTCAAATTTATTAAATAAATTAAAACTTAGATACACTGGAAATTTAGACTCTGCTTTTATTGCAATTCAAATAGAAGAATAGATTTATTAATTGTGTATAGTTCCCCTCCCTTAAAGCTACAGACCAAGGCATTGTGATAATGCCTTCTTATCAAATCTCTCAAGAAAGTTCTCAAAGAAATTAGGTTTAAGTTAATTAGATTTAAATTAAATTGCAAAAAGGATGCTTGTGCTCCTTCAATTTAGAACAATTTAAATAGATGATGATAACGAATCATATTAAATTAGTCATTAGTAACAACCCCCTCTCCTGTATAATTTAATTCTTTTTCAAGCGATTTAGTTATTTTTTAATCAAATTATCAATATTGATTGTAAAAAGATATAAAAATCTTATATTTAGTGATAAGGTTTATTAAGTTTTGGTCAATACAATTTTTTGATTTACTCGATTGTTTGCTAGCTACCATGAATGTTTATAAGAACCCTTTAGGCTTTAGTGTTATGTCCAAGACTTTTTTGTACTACTTGGATTATTTATCCGTTGGCTAGATTTATTAAATAAATCATTAATTAGTGTGCATTTATTTCTTATAAAAACTACATAACTCTTTGTAACACTCCCCCGAGCAAAATTTTATTTTTAATTACCTGAAGAAATAAGGAAGTGATCATGAATCTGTAATATAGCTTAGCTAATAAAAACTTAAAGTTATTAGATAATTTTTTTAACTCTTGTAATTTATTTAAATAATAGGGGTTTTTAAGTTGAGGTTGAT
>NZ_NSHJ01000086.1 GCF_002871095.1 Coxiella-like endosymbiont | reverse complement strand
CTAATTAAAAAGTAATTGATTGTTCGAATATAATTTTTATGAGAAAATAGAAAGACTAGTTTTAAATATTGTAAAATAAAATATTTTCTATTACATGAATACTAATATTGAAATATTGCTCAAATGTATTTTGAAAATTTTAAATATGATAAAAGATAACAGTATAATTATCGCACTGGCTAGCTGATTTAAATTTCATGTACTAAAAATTAGTATCAAAATAATATTAAATGTGTATAAACTTTTTCTAATTAATTAGATATTTCTTAATAGGTTATTTTGTCATAAAATTATCTCGTCATAGAGATTATAATGATTTATGAGGCATTTTAGTAAATATATATTTTATTACTAACAAGAGGATTCTTTAAAATTTGTATTAGTATGAAATAATATCCTTTTTTATAATATAGTTAAATATTTTATTAGTGCAGCTACTTTTTGTTGGATTTTCCTGTTTTTTTCTCTAAAAATTCGAATACTCCTCAGAAAATTTCTAAACAATAGAGTCAGTTTATTCTAAACTCTTTTCTAATTATACGAATTATAAAACGTATTTTTAAATATATAACCTATACTCAAACAATGAGTCAAACAATGAGTTTAGAAATATTGCGATTATATTTACCTGTTGTTTATATGTTTCGACAGGCTATGATTAAAGATAAAATTAGAGCATATCTCATAAACCAGACAAAACTTTTTGATGATTAAAGTTTATCTAGTATATTGTCATTTTGAGTTTCGTAGTAATCCACAGAAATTTTATTTCGATTTGTTTTTGAAAAGCGATGGGATAAGATTTCCAATATGCTTATATCTCCTTTTGGAGAGAAGAAAACATAGTTATTTGGAACAAATTTTTTTAAAAATTTTTATTGTATTTACAATGATCTACAGATAATTTAAGCTTTATTTACTTTCCAAAATAATTGCAATAAAATTTTTATCGAATCTTACTTGATTCCACCTAAATTTAGAAAAAATTATACATAGTTAAGATTTAATTTCGTGAAGAATGAGGTACTCTTGGAAAGAAATAAACTTTATCTTTCTAATATTATGCGAAGTATTGATTTTTAGTATTTATTTTTTTAAGAGGTGAGATATTAATTCTTTTCTTGGCGTTCTTTTTCCAGATTTGTTATCATTCTCTTTAAAAAGACTGTGATTGTATTCAATCGGTTCAGAGAGTCCTTAAAATTTATAACTTAGCTCTTCGTTTTCAGAAGGAGGTGCCTGCTTTCCTCTGCCAATAATTTTAATAATCTAACGAAGCAATTAGTGATTTCTGTTATAGAAGCTTCGATCGCGAATCGCAAATAAGGTATCAAATAAAGTATAAGTAAGGTATTAAGTAGAGTATCAGCATGATTTAAAGATACTTGGTATTTTCTCAGTTATTTTTTTAAATTGCTCATTAGCGACAAAATTATGTATTAGTATTTCATAATTTATATCGTTTTTATTTATTTCTTTTTTTTATCTTCAGTTCATCATCAGATATTTCTTTTTTGTTTAGTTTTACATAGTATTTTGTAAATTTAGGACTCGAGTATCCTGGGTATTATTTAGTATTAAATTTTCAAAATAAAGGATTTAGGTTTGCACGTAACTTAAAAAAATCAGAGTTATTACTGTTTATAGCAATTACTTTTTATAGCAATTGCTTTTTATAATAATATTTTATAGCAATATTTTATTTAATTATCAGATAGAGTATTTCTCAATATGTATGTTAAAAAGGCATAAATTTTCTGACATATTGCTTAAGTAATTGATGCATATTAAAAGGATTATTACCCGTTATTTCTCTATAGTAATGCCTGTATCAATTTCTTGTGTTTACTACTTGTAAGAGGAAGTGTCGATCTCCAAATAAAAAGTCATATCATTTACTTTCTTCTCCTAGAGATTTTAGTTGGTATGGGGTAATTAGAAATAGGCTTATTCTACAATAATGTAGAATAATTTATTTAGTTTCTTTTCATTAAATTGTTTTTTTTATTTTTTCAAAGTATTTCTTGTTAATTAGAGAAACGAAGAAGTAATTTGGGTTTTGTTATGATTTTTTCTTTTTATATTTCTCTTATATTTAAAAATGAGATTGAGTGAATAGTATACCTCAATAATTTTAAAAGAAGATTAAAAACATGATATCATATTTATTTTTTGCCGTTTCCGTTTCCTTGGTTCATTGAATCTTGATCCAAGGTTAAGTGTTAGGAGACAAATAAAAAATGGCAACCAGATGCAACTCTGATCATATTCAGAAACTCGATGTCGCGATAATAAAATGAGCACTGTTCATGTATAAATACTTAAAATCCAGCTGCTTCTTGAGTTTTGTCGTGATTGTTGGAATTTATTGCTTGTTTAGTTCTATGTGGGCTCGAGATGATAAATTACTCTCTGTTAGGCCAGACCCTGTTTTGGTAGATGTGACTCAAGTTACAACGGCTGATATTCCCAATTCTGTTAGTGCGTTGGGTAGTTTGTCTGCAGTGCAAGTTGTCACAATTAGTGCTGAATCAGATGGACGAATAGCAGGAATTCATTTTAAAAGTGGTCAAGAAGTGGAGCAAGGAATGCCCATTGTAGAGCTTGATCATGTGCAAGCACAAGCTGATTATCAGTCAGCAGTAACTGCCATGAAATTAGCTCGCACCAAATATAATCGTTCTAAGTTATTGTTAAATCAGGCAATTTCTCAACAGGAATTGGCTACCTTGAAAGCAGATATGGAAAGTAAGGAAGCAGCAGTAAAAAGTAAATTATCTTCTCTAAATCAAAAGATTACAACTGCACCGTTTTCTGGTGTATTAGGTGTTTTTCATGTCCAAATAGGAGATTACGTTAAAGCTGGAGATCCTTTAGTAACTTTAATAAATAGCTCTCAGTTACGAGCGGACTATCAATTACCCGAAAGTTTTTTACCTGAATTGAAATTGGGTCAGCTGGTTAGTATCACTAGCAGCACTTACCCTAAAAAAGTTTTTTATGGTACAGTAAATTTTATTTCACCAACAGTAAATTCTGATACATATTCAATTTCTATCCAAGCATTAGTTCCCAATGAAACTAAATTATTGTTACCGGGTATGTTTGTTCATGTTTCTCATCAAATTTCGGTTGTTAAAGATACAGTCGTGGTTCCAGAAGAAGCGATTCAAGCCGACATAAAGGGATATTATGTTTATAAGGTAATGGGTGATAAAGTAGGGCAGACATATATTAAA
Source organism: Coxiella-like endosymbiont (assembly GCF_002871095.1). Classification (GTDB taxonomy): domain Bacteria; phylum Pseudomonadota; class Gammaproteobacteria; order Coxiellales; family Coxiellaceae; genus Coxiella. The sequence continues at coordinate 11,821 of NZ_NSHJ01000086.1, read as the reverse complement.
ATTGGTACCCGTTTAGATAATCAGGCACAAGTATTAAGCGGTTTAAAAATTGGAGATACCATAGTAGTGACAGGACAACAAAAATTAGACGATGGAAGTGTCGTGAGAGTCGTGAAGCAAGAGGTGTAATTTTTATCCATTAAACTTTAATTAATTTGATTAGTAATGATTTTAAAATGCAATTCTCTGAAATTTGGATTCGTCAGCCTGTTTTCTCCATTGTTTTAAGCTTAATGTTAGTTGTTTTGGGAATTGTTTCATTTCAACGTCTTGAAGTCCGTTTTTTTCCTAAATTAGAACTACCAATAGTGACCGTGGCTACTTACTATGAAGGTGCAAGTGCCGAGTTAATGGAAAGTCAAGTAACGACTCAAATTGAGAATGCGCTATTGGGGGTTGATCAGGTATCTGCTATTAATTCAATAAGCTATTCGGGTAGTAGTTATGTGACTGTTTTATTTCGTCTGGGAGGTAATTTTGAAGAAGAAGCAAACCTGGTTAGAGATAAAGTATTTGCTATTCGCGATAAATTACCTTCTGATGCTAATCCCTCGACCATCACGGTAGGAACTAAAGAAAGTCCAGTTTTAGGAGTGGGGTTTATTGATCCTCACAAATCATCTGCTGATATTCGAGATTATGTAGAACACACTGTTCAACCTATTTTACAGCAATTGCTGCCTGGTGTGGGCAAGATTGATATTTTAGGAGCAAGTGATTATGCTATGCGTATATGGTTAGATGCTTCAAAAATGGTTGCTCATCAAGTGACTGTGACTGATGTTAAAAATGCGTTAATCACCAATAATATCTATTTTCCTGCCGGCTTCATCCAAGAAGCTAAACGAAATTTTAGCATTGTGTCACATACTCAATTAAAAAATTCAGCTGCTTTCGGTGATATCATAATTAAACACACTAATGGGGGGGGTATGGTTCGCTTAAACGACCTTGGCTATGTAGAACTAGGCTATCGTAGTTTATATCAATTACCTATGCGGATTAATGGTCAAAATGGTATTGAAGTTTTAATTGAACCCTTGCAAGAAGCTAACCCAATTACAGTGGCTAACGAAGTAAAACAAGCTATGATGCAGATTCAGAAAAGTTTACCACCGGGCATGCAAGCTAACGTGAATTATGATACCTCTACGTTTTTAAAATCTTCAATAAAAGAAACTTTTTATACGATGGGTGAAGCGGTTATTTTAGTTATTCTAGTCATATTTTTATTTTTGGGTTCGGCAAGGGCAGCAAGTATTCCTATTATAATTATTCCTGTTACTTTAATTGCAGTGTTTGCTTGTATTGCATTATTAGGTTTTACGATAAATACTATGTCATTGCTTGGTATTATATTAGCTATTGGTTTGGTGGTCGATGATGCTATTGTGATGTTGGAAAATATTCATCGTCATATCGAAGAGGGTATGACAGCAATTCAATCAGCGATTCAAGGGAGCCGTGAAATGACTTTCCCTATTATTACAATCGCTCTTACGTTAGTGGCTGTATATGCACCTATTGGGTTTCTTCAGGGATTTACGGCAGAGTTATTTAAAGAATTTGCATTTACGTTAGCCGCTGCAGTAATTATTTCAGCCTTTGTAGCATTGACCTTATCACCAATGATGTGCTCGAGAATATTATTGGTGCCTACTCAGTATAGTCGATTAGTCCTAATCATTAATCAGTTATTTTCTCAACTGGCAAATTATTATCAAAATCTCTTGAAATTTGCCTTAAGTAAACGTCAATTCTGTGTCATTGCTTTGATATTTATTGCAGGCTTCGGTTATCTGCTGTTTATGAGTTTACCTTCGGAATTAATACCAAAAGAAGATATTGGTTTAATTCAGGTCAGTGTAAGTTCACCTTCTGGTGCTAGTTTAAAATATACCAATCAATATGCTGAACAGATTGAACGTTTTATTAAACAGCATCCTGCTGTTGCTAGTGTTATTAGTCAAGTATCCGCCAGCAAAGTAAATATTCGCGTTACTTTAAAATCGTGGGGTAAGCGAAAAGAAACTACTGAGCAAGTGATTGCTGACTTAAATCCAAAATTAGAAGCGATACCGGGAATCAATGCAATGGCTTATGTTCCAGATATTGTTAATTATGGATTAGAAGGAAATGATATCGATTTGAATTTTATGACAGGTGGAGATTACATTGATTTACTAGACCCGATTAATAAGATGCTTAAAATTTTAAAGCAATATCCCGGAGTAATGAATGTCTATACCAATTTGAAATATGATACTCAGCAATATGCTATTACTATCAAACGTGATCTAGCAGCAGTATTAGGTGTAAACATTCACGATATTGCGGATACGGTAAGCGCGATGATGAGTGGGAATCATTGGACCGATGTTCAAGAAAATAATAAAAGCTATGAAGTGATCGTTCAAATGCAAAAGGATGATCTATCAAATTTTAATGCACTTAAAAAGCTGTATGTGCGTAGCAGTGTGGCATCGGCCTCCTCATCTAGTAATAAAGAAAATATGATTCCTCTCTCAAGTTTAATTCATTTGACTCCAACTGTCGGACAGGGAAATTTCACACATTATAATCGTTTTCGTTCCGGAACTATTTCTGCTCATCTTTCGCCGGGATATGCCGAAAGTCAGGTAATTAATTATATCAAATCTCATTTGCTTACAGTATTAACCTCAAACGTACATGCTACTTTTTCAGGAAAAGCAGAGCAATTTTTGGAATCATCTCAAAGTATTTTTGGTATTGTTATTATGTCATTTATTTCCATTTATTTAATGTTGTCAGCTCAATTTGGGAGTTTTATTGATCCATTGATTATTTTATTAGGTATTCCTTTGAGTCTTGTGGGAGGATTCTTGTCATTAAAGTTAGCTGGTGGAACTTTGAGTATTTACTCCCAGATTGGGTTAGTTACATTAATTGGTATAATTAGTAAACATGGGATTTTGATTACACAATTTATTAATGATTTACGGAAACAAGGTGTGGTCACGTCAGAGGCTATTGTTAAAGGCGCGACAATTCGATTGCGACCTATCTTAATGACAACAATGAGTATGGTATTTGGTACACTTCCTTTAGCTTTAGCTACAGGACCAGGCTCTATTGGTCGACACCAGATAGGTTGGGTGATTGTAGGGGGTTTATTATTTGGAACTTTTTTTTCTCTTATTGTAGTGCCCATCGCTTATTCGTATTTTCTTCGATTGAAGAAAGTTTTTATTTCTACCGAAAGTACTAAATAATTTTTTGACGATATACTTTACTTACCATTGAAGGGAGTTCTTTGGACTTTTCTTTAAATGCGCTATAGTTTTTGTATGAAATGAATCGATATCATTAAGAATAATTTTACCTGAAGTAATCTTAAGTGTTTCTAAATCGGGAAATCATATTCATCATTATTGTCCAGGTTATGTTAAAATAGAAACTCACGAACTTCTTTCTGCGGAACATATTTTCCAAAGTGGAAAAATTACTTGCATGTTTACTGCTTTCTATTTTTATTTTGAAGTGTGTTGAGTATAGTGTATTGCACTTAAATTTGCCATTAGCTCTTTATAAGGAAGCAATATTTTTGGATGGAAACCAATTAAATCTAATCTTCCATCTCTATGTCTTACCTAAAACTTGTAATTTTGTGAACACTCCTGAATAATACCTCAGGGGTTTTCCATTTTATGATGAAAGTGTTGTCTATCAAAAAGCATTGATTGTTAACCCCAGAAAGTTTAACAAGCTGAGAGTTATTTTTAGATTTAATTACCGGTTTTAATATATACAGATATTAGTTAAGGATATTTATTATCTCTTCAAGGAAGGTTAAATGATTCTAGAACTAATTATATTAGTTATTTTTGGTTTGGTTTTAGAGGCTGCAACGGGCTATAAATGTTCACAGTAAATACAAGAATTATTTAATTCCGTAAATTTAAAATGGATGTATCATTGTTCTTACAGTGTGCTGGAAGAAGAGTTATTACTAATTTATGCATGGTTATTTAGGTATTTCTCATCCTTAGGATAGTGGTTTTAGTAATTAGCCCATAATAATTTATAATGATCATTTTGAATTGTAAATATATGATTTTATTAAAAAATATTTTAAAGAATAAATATTTTAAAGAGCTCTCTTTAAATAATTATTTGATGGAGTGCCCTGTTTTAGATCTAAAGGTAAGTTTTGGTGGAGCAAAACTTCCTATGGTTTAGAAGAAGTGTATAAAATAAAGTTTTGACGGTGGAGCCGATGTAGTTGTAGAGAGTAATGATAGTAATTTAGAATATGAGGTATTTGGTGGCTTATATTATAGAGCAAAATATTACTTTTCTTTCTTAGCTGTCAATGTAAATTGTAAAATTATTAATTTTCATGAGCCTAGGTTAGTAGCTTGAATTTTTAGGACTTATTAAAATAATATTTCTCTAAATTAATCTAAATAGTATTTTTAATCTAAATACTATTATAAATTTTCAATGTTCGTATATTGTAATTGTAATTTTTTTAACTTTTTTCGTATTGCTTCTAAAAGCAACTGTTCTTTTTCTACAATTTCTTTCGGGGCTTTTATTGTATAATTAACATTATTTAATTTTTTTAAGGAGTTTTCTTGTGCTCGTTGAAGCTTGGTAATTTCCTTTTGTAATCGAGTTAGTTCAATATCTTTCAGAATTAATCCTGCTAAAGGGATGTGAATTTCAAGATTTCCTATCATATCTGTAGTACTAAGAGGGAGAGCTTCATTAGTATTCGCCCATCGCCATTGAGTAATTTTCCCTAATGATTTTATATACTGTTCAGTATTCTGTAGACGTTTTTTATCAGTATCTTCTCCTTTATTAAAAATAAGTGTAATACTTTTAGCGGGAGAAAGATTCATTTCAGCTCTTAACGTTCGAATAACGGTGATGAGATTTTTAAGCCACTCAATTTCTGTGTTGGCCTCCTTATCAAGCTTAGATTTATTACATTCAGGGTAAGGTTCGACCATGATGCTATTGCCATTTTTATCTACGAGTGGTGCTACCGTGTGCCAAATTTCCTCGGTGATAAAAGGCATAAGCGGATGAAGGAGTCGTAGTAAGGACTCTAGTATTTCAAGGAGAGTAATCTGAGTACCACGTTGCTGAGAGGGTTTGATATGCTTATTATAGAGTACACATTTAGCGAATTCTACATACCAATCGCAATATTCGTTCCAAACGAATTCATATAAAATTTGAGCAAGCAAATCAAAACGGTAGTGATCCAAAGCTTTTCTAGCTTCTTTAATAGCTTGTTGTAGGCAACTTCGGATCCAACGATCAACGATATTATAAGTTAAAGGTTTTTTAGAATTTAAATTTTTGCCTTTCGTATTCATAATAACGAAACGAGCCGCGTTCCAAATTTTATTGCAAAAATTACGGTATCCTTGAATACGACTCATGTCAAAATTAATCTCGCATCTGGTACTTGCTAAAGCACAAAAAGTAAATCGCAAAGCATCTGTTCCATAACTAGCGATACCCTCTGGAAATTCCTTACGTGTTTGCTTTTCAATTGATTGAGCCATCTTAGGGTGTAATAAAGCACAAGTTCGTTTTTTAATAAGCTCTTCTAAAGAAATTCCATCAATAATATCAATTGGGTCTATAACATTACCCTTTGATTTAGACATTTTTCTTCCTTGATTGTCCCGGATTAGCCCGTGAATATAAACTTCATGGAAGGGTATTTTCCCCGTGAGTTTTAATCCCATCATTGCCATGCGGGCAACCCAAAAGAAAATAATGTCAAAACCAGTGACTAAGACTTGGGTAGGATAAAAAGTTTTATAGGTTTCAGTTTTATCAGGCCAACCTAGAGTAGCGAAGGGCCATAGACTAGCCGAAAACCAAGTATCAAGTACATCGGTTTCTTGCTCTAATTTAATTTCAGCTCCCAAACAATATTTTTTTCGAATTTCTTTTAGAGAATGACCAACGTAGTAATTTTTTCTTTCATCGTACCAAACTGGCAATCGATGTCCCCACCATAATTGTCGACTGATGCACCAATCTTGAATATTGCTTAACCATTGTATATAAATTTTTTTCCAAGTGAATGGAATTAGCTTTAATTCTCCTGATTTAATAGCGGCTAGGGCTGGTTCTGCAAGTGATTTCATTTTTAAAAACCACTGATCCGTTAAGAATGGTTCAATAATAGCTCCGGAACGTTCGCCTTGAGGAACTAGAACACGATGAGGTTCGATTTTTTCGAGAAAATGATTGCTTTCAAGATCAGCTAGAATTTTTTTTCGAGCATTAGAACGGTTTAAACCTTGATAAGGCTTGGGTACATTTTCATTTAATTCTCCTTGAGGAGTGAGGATATTAATTAAAGGTAATTGGTGGCGTTGACTTATCTCATAATCATTAAAATCATGTGCAGGCGTAATTTTTACACTACCCGTCCCAAACTCCCGATTCACAGTGGTATCTGCAATGATAGGAATAGTTCGGTTAGTTAAAGGTAAATGAATTTTTTTCCCAATATAATCTTGATAACGTTTATCATCGGGATGAACAGCGACGGCTACATCACCTAATAATGTTTCTGGTCGAGTGGTTGCCACTGTTAAATATCCAGTACTATAAGTTAAGGGGTAGCGAAGATACCATAGCACACCATCAATTTCTTTAGTGGTGACTTCCAGGTCGGATATAGCTGTGTTTAAAATAGGATCCCAATTAACGAGCCGTTTTCCTCGATATATTAAACCTTCATTATAGAGATGAACAAAGACTTTAGTAGTGGCTCGTGAAAGGCCTTCATCCATACTGAAACGTTTCCGGGACCAATCGATGGACACACCTAAGCGATGCATTTGGTGAGTAATTTTATTTCCCGAACGATTGCACCATTTCCATACTCGCTTAATAAAAGATTTTCGTCCTAAATCATGGCGAGTGAGTCCTTCTTGAGTTAGTTGTTGTTCTACAACCATTTGGGTAGCAATTCCTGCATGATCTGTGCCTCCTTGCCAAAGGGTCCGATGACCTTGCATTCGGTGATAACGAATTAAAACATCTATGAGAGTTTGCTGAAAACCATGGCCCATATGGAGAGTTCCTGTTACATTGGGGGGTGGTAATATTATGCAATAGGGGGTTCCTGAGTCAGGAAAGCAACTTAACTGATGCTGTTTCCAATAAACAGCCCATTTTTTTTCAATAAATTTTGGGTCGTAAGTTTTTTCCATGTTGTGTTGTGCTTTGGTAAAATACAAGTAGCTTATTATTTAACAAATGTTCTATTCAAACATAAAAGGTTTGATTTGTCAGTGATTATCTTCCGTTATTTAACTAAGGAAATTTTCAGTACTTTATTAGCGACAACGTTAATCTTACTAATTATTTTTATTACTAACCAATTTGTTCATTATCTTAATGATGCTGCTGCTGGAAAGATTACTGTTAAAGTGGTCATGGAAATTATGTCATTACAAGTACCTTTATTATTGGGTTATTTGATGCCTTTGAGTTTGTTTCTTGGGATCTTATTGGCTTTAGGACGGATGAGTGTGGATCATGAAATGGTTATTTTAACTGCGTGTGGAGTAAGCCGTTCTCAGATTGTAGTTATGATTATGATTATAGCTACCTTGATTACACTGATAGTAGCTTGGTTGATGTTGTCAGTCGAACCTCGAATGGAGTGGTATCGTGCTAAGATTCTTAACGAGGCTTTAGCAACAGCTTCTTTAGCAAAGATTATTCCAGGCTGCTTTCAACCTCTGGGTAATGATGGAAAGGTTTTTTATGCTGGTAGTGTTAATAACCATCATAGAAAAATGGCCAACGTTTTTTTAGCAGAAAGCGAACAAAGCATAGGGAACAAGGAGTGCTGGAGTCTTGTCTCAGCCACCGAGGCTACTGAAAATAGAAAATTTAATAATTCTAATTTTATGTTGTTTAAAAACGGATCCCGTTATGTAGGAATTCCAGGAGATTTAAAGTATGATGTTATAAAATTTAACCAATACGGTATCCGTCTCGACTCACCTCAAATGAGCATTTCTAAAAAAGTACAAGCTATGCCCACAACTAAACTATGGCAATTAAGACAAATAGATCTCAGGGCAGCAGCTGAGTTGCAATGGCGATTGGCAATACCTATTTCTGTGTGGATGTTTGCTTTATTAGTGGTGCCTTTAAGTGAAGCTAATCCTCGAAAAGGTAAGTTTGCTCAAATATTACCGGCTATTTTGATTTATATCATTTATGCTAACTTAATGTTTTTGGCTCGAGCTTGGATTGAAAAAGGGATAATTAACCCAATATTTGGATTAGAATGGATAAATGTATTACTTTTAGTGGTAGCGTATGTTTTATTCTTTTTTCAATCGCATTGGTGGCATCGCCTTGCTCTTAATCGGAGAGTATCCTCATGCGACTATTAGATCGCTATATCCGTGAAGCTGTCATTAGCGCAACAGTGTTAGTCGTTCTTATCTTATTCGGTATTGAAATTTTTATGGAATTTATTAATCAATTATCCAAAATTGGCTCAGGTCATTATAATTTGAAACAAGTTTTTTTATATGTTTTGACGCAATTACCTTCTGATTTATATCAATTATTTCCAATGGCTGGATTTTTAGGTTGTTTGATTGGTTTAGGGCGCTTGGCTGTTAGTAGTCAATTAATCGTAATGCTGGCAGCAGGGGTCTCTATTGCTCGCGTAACAGGATCAGTTGTAAAAGCAGCATTGCTTATGATTTTAATAGTAACGTTGATTGGTGAATTTGTGGCTCCCCGATTAGAATCGAAAGGCGCATTAATGAGATCTCTTGCGCTCTCAAAAGTAGTTGGGTATCAAGCATTGGGTGGGGTATGGTTACGTGATAGATATTCGTTCATCCATATTGGCTCCATTAATTCAAAGCATAAAATTAGTAATGTAAGTCGCTTTCAATTTAATCAAGATCGATTACTATCAGCGGCCTTTGCCTCTGAAGGCTACTATTCAAAAGGCCACTGGGTGCTTTATCATGTTAAACAGTCTCTTTTTACACCTACTCAAATAAAAAAAATCGAAATAAATCAACTCCCCCTGCAGATTGTATTTGATCCTCAACAATTGCAGCAAGATCGAAAGACTATTCAAGAACAATCAATTATAGATCTTTATCATATGATTCGATATCGTATTCAAGCAGAGCTTCAAACTAATACCTTTGTTTTTGCTTTTTGGCAGAGGATTATTCAGCCTTTTACTAGTGTAGTAATGATTTGTTTAGGAGTGCCCTTTATTTTTGGTTTGTTACGTCAGGCTAGTATGGAGCTTCGAGTGTTGACTGGGGTCATTATTGGGTTTGCTTTTTATATGTTGAACCAGTTTTTTGGACCCTTTGCGATGGTGTATCAGTTGCCTCCATTATTAGCAGCCTTAATGCTCACCATGTTATTTGCTATTACTTGTGTTATCTTGCTTCGTTATTCGACACGATAAAGACTTTATAAGATTAACTAAATTAGTGAGATGTTAAAATTAGTGAGATGTCATTAGAAAATAAAATAATTATGCGTCGGACTTTCGCTATAATTTCGCATCCAGATGCAGGAAAAACTACTTTAACGGAAAAGTTATTGCTTTTTGGCGGCGCTATTCAATTAGCGGGGACGATTAAGAGCCGTAAATCAGCTCGTTATGCTACCTCTGATTGGATGGAGCTCGAAAAAGAGCGAGGAATTTCTATTACTACCTCCGTTATGCAGTTCCCTTATCAGAACTATTTAATTAATTTATTAGATACTCCTGGCCATGTAGATTTTACAGAAGATACTTATCGAACATTAACAGCAGTGGATTCAGTATTAATGGTGATTGACGCAGCAAAAGGAGTTGAGTCACGCACTGTTAAACTTATGGAAGTTTGTCGACTAAAAAATACACCGATTATGACGTTTATTAATAAAATAGATCGTGATTCTCAACATCCTATCGAACTCTTAGATAAAATTGAGTCGGTTTTAAAAATTTATTGTGCTCCTATTACTTGGCCAATAGGGATGGGTAATAGTTTTAAAGGAATATATCATTTTCTTGAAGATGTTGTTTATTTTTACAAACCGGGAAAATATGGACACATTAATCAAAGCTTACAAATAAAAAATCTTAATAATTCTAAATTGGATAAAACATTAGGTAATTTGCTTGGGGAGGAATGGCATAGTGAAGTTGAATTAGTAAAAGCAGCAAGTCATACTTTTAATCATGAGCAATATTTAAAAGGAGCTTTAACGCCAGTATTTTTTGGATCCGCTATAAATAATTTTGGCGTACGTGAATTATTAAATACTTTTGTAAAAGAAGCGCCCGCGCCGCAATCACGAACTACTAATGTTCGAGTCATTAAACCAGAAGAAAATAAATTTAGTGGATTTGTTTTTAAAATTCAGGCTAACCTGGATCCAGGTCATCGTGATCGAATTGCTTTTTTACGGATTGCTTCAGGTCAATATCAAAAAGGAATGAGAGTTTATCATGTGCGACTCGATAAAGAAATTCAAATCAATAACGCATTGACATTTTTAGCGGGAAAACGACAGAACACAGATGAGGCATGGCCAGGAGATATTATTGGTTTTCATAATCATGGAACTATTCAAATTGGAGATACTTTTACACAAGGAGAAAAACTAAAATTTAGTGGTATTCCAAATTTTGCGCCTGAGCTTTTTCGATTGGTGCGACTTAAGGATTCTTTTAAAAAAAAAGCTTTCTTAAAAGGATTAAGACAATTATCTGAAGAAGGTGCTACCCAGCTCTTTCGACCTTTAGATAGAAACGATTTAATTTTAGGAGCACTGGGTCTTTTGCAATTTGATGTAGTTGCTTATCGATTGGAAAATGAATATAACGTAAAATGTGTTTATGAACCCGTTAATGTAACTTCTGTTCGGTGGATTACCTCTGATGATAAAAGTATTATGGAGCAATTTAAAAGAGAGCAATCTCGTAATTTAGCTTATGACAATGCAGGATGTTTGACTTACCTAGCGTCATCCCGAGCTAATTTGGAAATTACTATTGAAAAGTGGCCTAAGATTATATTTAGTAAAATTCGTCAATTAAGCTTCCTTCTTTAAAAACCGGGAAATTCACTTAATACTTCTTAACAAGAAGTATTGTAACTTTGGCTGTACTAACGGTTGGTTTGTAATTGATTTCAATTTAAGCAGATTGATCAAAATACTGATCTGAAGTTGCTTGAGCTATTTGATTTTAATAAGTTAAGATATATTAATGACCTCTATATAAGCTACTGTAATTATTATTTTTATTGCTGTTTTATGTTCTATGAGAGTTATGATAAAAGGTAGGTTAGACCTATATTTTATAAAAGTATTCAAAATATAATCGTAATGCTTTACTAAGACTGTATATTGGGTTTCATTCTTCTCAGATTAGTATCTGGAAAGAATAGTTTTAGGATATTCTGAGATATGCTCTATAATAGATATTATACAAAATCTTCCCTCAATGATTAGTAATATTATAATTTTTTTTAAAAATTTTATTATTTCTGTCTACATTTTAATTTTTTAACAGTGAGGAATTTTAGAGTAAAAAATTTTAAATCAAAATGTCGCAGGTTTTCTGTATATTGTTAAGATTCAATTTTATTTAAAGATCTTAATTTGAATATTATTTTATTTCTTTATCAAAATCAACAAAAACCATAAAATTTTTAAAAAACGTTCTTCTTAAAACTGCTATTACCCTAAACAATGATTTTAAACTAAATTCTTTATAAGAATTTAGTTTAAAATCATTGTTTAG
>NZ_NSHJ01000085.1 GCF_002871095.1 Coxiella-like endosymbiont | reverse complement strand
GCTTGTAAGCCCCTATCAGTAGGTGTTCAGTACAGTAGTAGGTTTTAAAAAATCGCTCGTATAAATCAAAAATTTGCTAATAATGGATTGTATGAATTTACTTGTATTGATACCCCCTGGGGGGGGGAAGACTGAAGTTATTAAATGTTGGATGTACTCAAGAACGTAAAATGAGCAGATAAACTTGATTTACAGATAAGGCTACAACGTGTCTCGTACCAAGTTTTTTCAAGTACACCCAGATTATCCTTAATGCTTATAGATTATCGAGCAATGATCGATCGATAGAAAAGTCACTGAGCCAATGTTGCAGATTCTAAAGTCTTAGAGGTTTTAAATTAAGTATAATGAATTGATCGGGTATTATTTATAACGACTCAAAGCGCCAACATCATAAAAAGTAAAGGTCAGTAACTTCAGTAGCACAATAAAAAATCCAAATTAAAACATTTAAACTTAAATTTTGAGTCATCAGAAAGTGGAATCGTTCAATAGCCATAACGAAGATTATTGAAAATCATTAAGAAAGAAGCTCAATATTTTTAAATACAGCGTACAAATTCAAAGAAATCCTGAGACAGGATATTGTAAAATCGAATCTTAAGTATTGTTCAATACTTTAAGGGTTTTATACTAATATCGTATAACTAGAGAAAATCCTTGTTCACTTAGGAGACTATTTGGGCGTGAGAAAAGGAAGATTTATACCAATGGCTGTACCTGTATACGTATTTTACCTAGTTTATATAAGTTTTTTTATCTGGATTAAGGTTGTAAATGATAAAATCACCTTTGGTGACACTCATTTAATTTCTGTAGGGAGTGTGCTTTTATGGAGATGATTGAATTTTTTTTAAAGATCAAGACTCCAAAGAGGGTAATATATTTTTCAATTTCCTGGATGATGGACGTTTACGTGACCTTAAAAAGTTTGACGATAAAAATATTTTTAAGGAGTGGGACTTCGATCAAAGAATTTAGTTACCATTTTGAATGAATGGGTGAGGTTTCTTTAGTCCATATAGATTTGAGTGAGGAGGTGAAACTATTCTAGAGACACCTCTGATATGGCGATGTGAAAAGATTTATATCCCCCTAGATTTTTCTAAAGGGTTTCCATTTACGATAGGGTTTTAAATCTTGGATAGCTGATGAGTACTATGATAGCAATTTTTGGGAGATTTTATAGTATAAGGTATAAGTAGTTTTTATAGGATCTGATTTAAACCAGGTGGGCGGGATGTAGTTAGAATGCAACTACTAATAGTTAAATTAGGTGACGTTTTAAGTAAGGAAGGAATGCGCTTGAATGAATTCAGGGGATCCCTTGAGAAAAAAAGTAGTTGGTCGTCTCATAGCCATTTAAAGAAATGGTCGCCTTGATGGGTATAAAAATCAATAGAATAATCGATATGGTGATGGATGTTATCTAGTTTGTTCAGAGACTATTTAAAGAAAATTATCTTCGCGTTTACTTTTGTAAGCTTAAATTTGTAAAGAAACTTTTGAGCTAGTCTGCAATTAAGAAAGGTGAGAAGAAAATATTTTTTAGATTGCCGAAGATATTATCGGGTTAAAAAATAACGTTATGATCGATGGATATTGGCTTTGTAGATTTTTTGAGATTATCAGGATGTGTAACAGGTGCCCAACTAATCTTTAAAATAGTGGTTATCGAGTGTTTTTTATAAACGACGAAGTGATTGATTTAAGGTCAAACCGGTTTCGGCTGTTCAGATTCAGGTGAGTTCAAGTCTGACTCGCTCAAAATGCGAGGGCTTTAGAAGATGGGTTTTTAATAGGAATTTCTTGTCTAGAAATGAGCATTTGTATTTTATTGAAGTGGTGATCGCCGACACTCAAAAGAGTGTGTTTGATGAAGAATAGGTTGTTGTTAGGAGAGTCAAAGGTTGTAGTAATTAAAATGAAGCTTAAAGATATATTTATTAGATTAAAATCAAACTCGTATAATTTGTTATAATAAGATCTCTCTATATTAGAGTATCCAAATCACTAGGAGTAAGAATACACTCAGATCAAAAGCACTCTATTGGAGAGGGAGAGAAGATTGATGTTAAAGAAATAAATAAACTGGTGAGGGCGCTTATTAGAAAAGCAATTCCTGATCCAAGAAAAAGTTACGCTTTTGTTTTTTAGGAAGTGAAAAAGGTGATAATAGTTCTTTACGTTGTAAACCTTAGTGCAAATGAAATCTCATCTAAAACATTACGAAATAATAGTATCAGTTTTGCTAAAGCTGCAAAACTCGTAGGAAGTTTTTTTAGCAATTTTTACAAGTCAATCTGTTAGTCTATATTTTTTACGCATCCATCGTTCAATAAAAGCTTTAGCAGTTGTCCAAAGATTAAGGTCGGGATAAAGGTGATGACTCAGGCTTTCAAGATTAAAAAAAGTTTTTTGTAATTGCACAGTCATTGAGGTTGAATTTCTATATTGAATTGATCAGCAGTTTTGAATAATCGTATTAATAATTTGTTCACAGAAATATTTTTTAAAGGTCTTTCAAAAATAGGTTCTCAAACTGTATGGATAGCTATTTCACATTGATCGATACGTGAGTTTTCAGGAAATCTAACCTGATTTTACATGTAAAATCAGGTATTTATTGGTAATCTCGTTTTAAAAAGCTAGTAAATTTTAAGTGATGTAGCGTTTATCTTGATGGGTTAGAAATCCCATAATACCAAAATCTACACTAATATATTGAGGATTTTCGGGAGCACTAACCTCAACAGCTGCTTTATGTGTAAGATCTAATTCGTAATAAATGGTTTTCTCAAATTCAGTGAATATTTCTATCGGCTTCAATTGTTCACCATGTTTCCATAATATATGTGTTATTTTAGCCCCGAAATACATTAAAGTGATGTCATGCCGAATAGTTGTTCGTGCTATATTTGGTCGCAGCACTTTAACGATTACCTGGTTTCTATCAGGAAGTGTGGCTGCATCTACTTGGGCAATAGAACTAGATGGCTAAAGGATTTTCATCAAAACTATTAAATACATCCTTAACTAATTTATTAAAAGTAGTTGCTACTAATAATTTTGTTATTTTTTTTGGAAAAGGTGGGACTTTATCTTGAAATTTTTCTAATTCGTCAGGAATGTCATCCGGAAAAAGATCGCGCCGCGTGGAGAGAAGCTGACCGAATTTAACGAAGATAGGGCCGAGTTCCTCTAATATAATACGTAAAAATTTCTTTCCAGGTTGATCTTCTTTAGTAAAACTCCAAGGTTAAGATCACTCAAAATTCGTAGCCAAGGAGATAATTTCCAAACCACTGGGGGGTGAAGCCTTAACGGATAAGCATTCAATTAATTTGAATTAGTCGAATTAATTTTAAGATCCATCTCATGCTATCAGATTCTTTTGATCATCAATCGCTGCATTTGTGATTCTGTGCGATCGATGTTCTCTTACAGATCAGTAATAGATTGAATAAAGAATTAAACCTCTTTTAAAGAGAGCATAATTTGAGATTCATTTTGTAAGTAATCCTGGAGATTTATTCTAAAGGTTTCAATAGAAAATTTACTGAAATTGGCAGCACGCCTAACCGGGACTCCAATTTGATGTGCTAGAATATCGCCAGTAATTTTAGATAAATGTTCTTCCTAATCGATATTAACACCTATTAAAATATCTTGAATTTCTTTAGCGACCCAAGTATATCCTCTAATCTCTATTTGATTGTTAAATAATGAAAAACTTGAGCTTTTCACACAGCCTCTTTTAAAGAGATTCAGTAAAGTACTAGAAATAATAGTGTCAATCTCTTTTTGTTGACAGTCATGAATGGCAATCTTTTTAGTAGGTAAAATAAAAAATTCAGTATTACCGTCAATAATTTACATTTGAATAATTTTATTTTCTAAAAGAAATAATCGTTGCATACACTCGGAATCTAACTTTAACTAATCATTTATTATTTTTTCGAAACTAGAAAGTAGTAATGTAAACATTAAAATTTATAATCTTTATAAATGGCAATGATACCCACCTCTTAAATTGTGGTAATTGTAATCTTCTAATCCCGCCTCACTTATCATTTTGATCTGGTTTTTTTAAAAATCGAGATGCATTTGGATTGATGCTCCTAAATAGCAATAACTTTCTTGATTATTAGCTATATTTTTCCATAACCAAGGTAATAATTTGAAAAATAGATATCATAAAAATTTTGCAATGGGATATGAGGTTTTGAGAACTCTAAGATAGTAACGACTCCTCCTGGCTTGAGAGCTTGATAGATAGAACGAAGTGCTGCCATAGCCAAAACCAATGATGATCCAATCAAAAAAATTATTAGAAAAAAAATACCTCTGCGTTTGCTTGAATAAATTTAATATTACAGAAAATACCTTGATCCCCAAGTCAATTCTTTCTAATGATCAACATTGCCTTATTAATATCTGCTAAAATCATCGTTCCTTTATTTCCAATTATAGGGCTGATGCGTTTGGTTAGATTACCGGTCCCTCCTTTCCAGATCGAGAACTTGATGACCAGGACATAATTGAGAAAGTTTAATTGAAAAATTTTTCTAAAATCGATAAATGCCTAATGAGATAAGGTCATTCATTAAATCGTACTTTTTTTCAACTAATTTAAAGAGATTTTTAATTTTATTTGTTTTTTGATTTTCAGAAATAGTTTGATAACCAAAATGAGTAGTTTTTTTAATTCTATTCATGGGTTAATCATAGATTGCTAATTAAGAGGTAATAAGATAAAAAGATTGATTGGAAGATAAGTCAGGTTAGAAAAATTAACAATTTATTAGTTTATTTCCCGAAATTTTGTAGCCTGAAAGAGTATTTCCATAATTGGTCATCATAATCGTTAATGAATGCTTAGTGGGGAGTAACTGGTTACCAATGATATCACTCTCAATTTTTGTAGATTTTTGGGGTAAAGATTGTAGGATCTGAGATAAAACACTTTATTTATAATAATCAAAACGTTAGTATGATTAGAAATTTAATATGAATTACTTCATTCATCATTAAAATAAAGCATAAGGGTGCTAAATATAAATAAATGTGGGTATATAAAAAAGCTTACTTAGTAGTCTCTTCTAAGGTTTGTGGAGAACTTTTTTTAGAATTTTTAAAAGGTTTTCAGATATCAGCTTTAATTTTATAAGATATATCTGTCAATTTATTTGCTTATCATTGAGATAAATATCTTGAGGGATGAAGCAAATGTGAAATTGTAATTGTTTTGTAATAGCTTTACTTATTTGTGGGCTTGTAGAGAATGTGTAAAATGCTTTTTTGTATCATTACTCAAAACAATATAAAACGATCGTCTCTTTTCCATTATAAATTCTTTTCCATTATAAATTAGTAATGGTTCTTATCTTTTCTAATCAATCATAAGTTCTTAAGATATTATAAACTAACTCTTTCTATTAACTCTTTCTAGGAAATTCAAATTACTTTTTTAGTATCCTAAGAATAAAGTTTGGGCTATATCCGATTGATTCTTGGACCCATAGTATTATTATGAGGAAATAATCTTAAATCTATAAGAGAAATTCTCGTAAATAAAAAAATTAGTGGTTTTGGGCAGGGAAGGGCAGCGGGTCATAAAAACCTTATCTAAAAACCTTATGATATTTTATAAAAAATTATTAGTTGTTATAAAACAATCATTAATTATTTTAGGTTGATAATAAATTTTATTATCAAGGTTTTTTTTCCTTTTGAAGGAGTATTTTTTCTTCATGGGTAGTACAAATAAATTGCTATAGTTTATCTTAATCTATACATCTCTTAACAAAGCGTGGCTTGAAACTAACTTAATTCTACAGTGATATCATGAATTACAATATTTTCTAGAGATTCTCTAGTTTCTCAATTATGACTTCAGTTATCAGAGTATAATCATCAATGATCATAATTTTATCATAATTAACACTCCTGTAGTCATTAATCTAATTTGGCTACTATTAACACCAACTACTTAGAATAACAAAGTAACTACCGACTTTACCGACGTAAATTTGAAGATCTGTCTGATAACTGGTGGGAGTCCGTCCAGCTCTGTAAGAAATTTTTTGAATATTTTAAAAGTTGTTTGAAATAAGTACTATCTGCTTCTTCCGGATCAACAAGGATTATTTAAAAACCTTAAGAGTTTCAGGGGGGAATTTATATAAAAATTTAATAATAAATATATATTTTATGAGTTAAGTATTAACAACGCGTTAGGTAAGGCCGTTATTATCTAAGTAATGGCTGCTAAATAATAAATATCTGGAAAAGATTTCAAAATTATGATTTTGATAAAATATTGGGGTTGAAAGATGATGATTGTATTGTAAAATTTTTAATAAAAGTCTTCTAATAGGTAATAAAACCCTTTACTAATAACTAAGGGTCATAAAAAGACCGTTGTTATAAAACATCTTTAAATCCTTGTAGTCAGCATACACAGAAATTGTATCAACAATTTTTTGATCTGTTATAAATCTTGATTTTTAAATATTCCGAAAAGGTTTAAAAGGTGTTTATTTTACATACTTATTTAGTATGGTGATTAGTTTTATGGTATTTGCCTGCATTGTCATTCTTTATATGAAACATTAAATCCATTTGGGTAGTACACAAGCTAATCTTGTTACAGAAGTTTATTTTGTACTTATAATTTTGAACTCTATTTAGTATCTGACTTTATAGAGGGGGGTAGATATTTTAGTTATTGATTGAGTGAAGTGAATTATATTTTTCAACTTATGGGATTTCTGGTTCTAACTTACGGAATAGTAAATAGTGTTTCTTGTGAGGGGGATTCTTTCATGTTAATTTAGACTAAGTACGATGTGATTGGTGACTTGTTTTAATATTATTCTTTTGTCACTACTCAATTAAATTGATGAAGTGGCAAGTGCTAGAACCGATTTTTATACCATTAATACTGATAGAATTTATCTTAAATTTATTTTGACAACTACTGTAGTTGATATTATCACTTAAAATAAATGATCCTATGTTTATTAAAATTTAATAGATTTTAATAAAATATTCTAGTCTTAAGTATTTTATTCTAATTGTAGAAGCGATTAAATGATAAAGATAGAATTTTTTTTAGAGCAGAGCAAAAAAGTGCGAACAGTTTAGTTGACCTATTTGACAATAGGTGTCTTTATATTATTTTACTTTCTGCATGACATTTCTTCTTGTGGCATATAAGAATAACCAAAGATTTAGTAGGAGAGAGAGCCCAGTGGTTTAATGATTATTATGATCATAAGAATAATATTCAGGAATCTAGGTGTCTAAGTGCATCTAGGTGATCTAAATGCTAAGTGGCTAAATGATTGGTCTGCCGTAAAATAATAGCTTATTTAATTTTATTAATTAATATTAATATTTTTAGATTCTTTATTAATTAGTATATTTGACTTTGTTTCAAACATATAATCTCAATCTTAATGTTTTTAAATCTCTTATGGGTTTTTAAGTGAATATAAAATCTCAATACTACTTTTAATACTATATTATCACCATTATTGTGCATTAGTGCCTCTTTGTTAGCTTTATTTTTAGCTAAAATTTAACTTAAAACACAAATTATTGCTTTATTACAATTGTAATATGAATAAAAGGATAGGGTGTTATTGATTACTTTTGGATGGCTTATTTTACCCTATAGATCAAGGAGGGGGAGATAGATCACCTATACGGGAAATTGTTGGTTATAATATTTTCTTGGTTATTTATAACCTATCTGTTTCAAACTGTCACAGAATTATTGATTAATCCTATTATTTTTCGATAATAGAACAATGGATTTTTATACAATACCAAAGCTTATGAATAAAAATCTCAATTAAACGGAGAAATCATGATTACATTAGAAAATTTCTCTATTAATTATGCAAAATTAGGTTATAAAAAGCTACTTTTGATTTATATAAACCTATTATATAAGTCTTACCTTGCTTTAATTAAAATTATTTATATTGAGAATCAGTCTTTTTTTACTGCAACTCAAATAATTAAAAATTTAATTAAAAGCACTAAAATAGAAGTACTAAAATTTTTAAGACTTTTTCTTTTAAAGAATATAACGACTTAAATCTTCGTCTTCCACGAATTTTTCAAGTTGTTTTTTAACATAAGCAGCGTTGATAATAATTGACTTTCCTTGTTTGTCTGTTGCTTCAAAAGAAATTTCTTCTAATAACCGTTCCATAATCGTATGTAATCGGCGGGCTCCGATATTTTCAGAACGACTATTTACTTGATATGCAATTTCAGCTAGGCATTTGATGCCATCTTGAGTAAAAGATAGTCCAAAATTTTCTGTTTTCATTAATTCAACATATTGTTCAGTCAGTGAAGCTTTAGGTTCGGTTAAGATGCGAACAAAATCATCAGCTGTTAAGGCTTTTAACTCGACTCGAATGGGAAAACGACCTTGTAATTCAGGAATTAAGTTAGAAGGCTTTGCAATATGAAAAGCACCGGACGCAATAAATAAAATATGATCAGTTTTAACCATACCGTATTTCGTGAAGATAGTACTTCCTTCTACTAGCGGTAATAAATCACGTTGAACACCTTCACGAGAAACGTCGGCACCTACGGTGCCTTCTCGTTTTACGATTTTATCAATTTCATCCAAGAAAACAATTCCATTCTGTTCCACACTCATAACAGCATTTGATTTAATTTCATCTTCATTGATTAATTTTGTTGCTTCTTCTTCGATTAAAATGCGTTTAGCATCTTTCACTTTTAAGCGCCGAGACTTAGTACGACGACTAGACATATTCGACATTATTCCTTGTAGTTGACTGATCATTTCTTCCATACCAGGAGGACCCATAATTTCAAAGGAAGGATGCACACTGACTTCAATTTCAATTTCTTTATTATCTAATTCACCATCACGTAATTTTTTACGAAATAAGTTTCTTGTTGCAGATTCTTTTTTTTCGGTCGGCTTTGCTTCTTCGTCACTTGAAGTATCCTCCCCTTGGAAAGGGCCTCCTCGTGAAGGTGGAATTAAAGCATTTAATATAGACTCTTCTGTGGCTTCTTCCGCTAAACTTTTTACTTGTCTAATTGCTTTTTCACGGGTCATTTTAACCGCGGCGTCCACTAAATCACGGATGATCGATTCGACGTCGCGACCTACATAACCTACTTCGGTAAATTTAGTGGCTTCAACCTTAATAAAAGGTGCTCCAGCTAAATGGGATAGGCGACGGGCAATTTCAGTTTTACCGACACCCGTCGGCCCGATCATTAAAATATTTTTTGGAAAAATTTCTCGTCGTAAGTCTTCCGGCAATTGCATACGACGCCAACGATTGCGTAAAGCAATGGCGACGGCTCGTTTTGCGTCATCTTGTCCGATGATAAATTTATCTAATTCCGCGACAATTTCCCGTGGAGTCATCGTCATTTGAAGCTCAGGATTACTCAAGGTTAACGAGGAAGAAGTCATATCTGTCATAATTTTATCCATTTAATGAAAAGTTAAGTTTCGCTATCGAGCTCTTTGATTGTGAAATGAAGGTTGGTATAAACACAAATCTCGGCAGCAATAGTAAGGGCTTTTTTAACTATTTCTTGTGCACTTAAATCCGTATTATTTAATAAAGATTTTGCTGCAGCTTGGGCATAAAGTCCACCCGAGCCAATTGCCATTAAGCTTTGCTCAGGTTCGATAACATCTCCAAGTCCCGTAATAATAAGTGACTTCTTTGCATCAGCTACCGTCAATAGTGCTTCTAAGCGACGGAGTATCCGATCGGTCCGCCAGTCTTTGGCTAATTCAACAGCGGCACGGGTTAAATTCCCCGAATAATATTCTAATTTTTCTTCAAATCGCTCAAATAAGGTAAAAGCATCTGCGGTTCCTCCAGCAAATCCAGCAATCACTTTATCTTTATAAAGATGTCTAACTTTGCACGCATTGCCTTTCAAAATAGTGCCATTCATTGAGACTTGACCATCGCCCCCTATGACAACTTTGCCTTTCCTACGTACAGAAATTATTGTAGTACCACGAAACTGTTCCACTATTATTTCTCGACTGCCTAAACTTCAAGAAGAGGTATACCACATAGATTGTAGATATACCACATAGTATTGGGGTTAGAGGAGCTGGTTTTCAAGCGTCTAAGGGACCGCTTTTAACAATAAACTATGAATGGAGTGAGCCTTAAGCTTACTTTGAGTGCGTTCGGCTGCTTGGTGAGTGTGGTAGGGACCAACCATAACTCGATTCCATACTATCCCATTTTTGGTACGGTAAATTTGAATGTAGCAAGGGAAATTTAAACTAAGTCGTGATTTGAGTCGTTCAGCGTCAGTTATATTTTTAAATGAAGCAATTTGGAGAATGAAATTGGTGAGAGGAATCACAGTTCGAGTGTCAAATAATGTTGGTGACATGGGTAGTAGTTCAGTTACTTCCATTTTAGGAAGAAGAGTATAAAACTCAAATTGGGGTTGTTCCAATTTATTAGGAACTAATGATGAATTAGATGCTTGATCTATAACAGTTGAGTATAATTTTATTTTTTTGCTGGAAAAAAAATGGGGGTGTGACTGACTTATAGTCTGGTGGTGAATAAAGAAAGAAAAAATCATAAGAGTAGTGATACTAAAAACTAAAATTATCGAAATTACTAGTTTGTGGCTCGAACGACGCGAGGAAGTAAGTGATTTTTTAGCATAGTCTAAAGTCATAGATACAGGTGGCAGATAAAAAAGGATATCATTGATCAATAATTTCTTTCTCCATCATAAATAAGTTGTAAATTAATATTTATCCTATCTGAAATCATCTTTTATTAATTAATCAATATTAAATCTGCTAATCATTTAGTTAATCTGGAGTAAAATCTTATATTGTAATTTTCATTTTTTTTGATAAAGATGACTGAAGTTTATTTTTAGGCATGTTAGAGGCATAGTTTTTTTTCCATTTTACCTGTAAATCTTACTATTATATTTTTAAAATCACTAATTTGGTTTAGTTTGAAAAATTAAAGTACTTTATGAATGGTTATTACACCTTGTTTAGTCCTAAGGATGATTTGCTCTAGAGAGAGCTAATCATCCTGAGTTAAAACTTTTAAAAAAAGAGAATAAATTAGGTGGAAGAATACAGTAGTAGTATCTACAAAATTGGCTAATGAATATTTACAGCTATCCTCAGTAAACTTTCCCTAAAGTTATAGTATTATAATTCATTTGAGTGAGCGACAATTTAATACTTAAGAAGAGAAGGGCAATATTCAAAAGATTACTTTTAGCCTTGTCAATATAACCGTTAAGAGTGAGATTAGTTTTTTATGCGTTGTGTTGTTTGGTAGATTGGTAAAATCACGTGTTTTATTTGTTTTATTTGAATAGATTGTTGATAGGGACTAAAGTACATAGATAAGTTTGTCAGCTTTTACTAAAGAAGCTTCTCTGTACCATACAGAGTTTTTTGGTTGTAATTCATTGTGTAGTACAAGGTTCTTTAATCTTATAGAGTTATTTTGTTCTTCTGTAACTTCTATAATAGTTAAAATAATTAATAATTTAAGTGTAGTTTTAGCAATCAATTGACGAACATTAGGATAATATTTAGTTCAAAATCTAAATGTTGAAAACTAATTTGTTGTTGTTTGGTAATGAAATTAATCATGATTAGCATGATTACTCGTCTCACTAAGATTGTTAAAATAGATCAATCTCGATAAGTAAAAATAAAATTAGGTTCTTTTCTTAGCTTATAAATTAAGCTGTTAACTAAATAGATTCTTTTTTGTTCTTTATTTTTCCTACTAAGTAAAGATTATTTAGTATTTCTAGTATTTCTTTCTTGAGAATAAATTGCAGCAGCACATGATTTGTATGATTAGTAGGAGGCAAGGTACTTTGCATGAGTGCTCTGGAAGTAAACCAACTACTTTTAAATTTAATAAGTTTTAAAATATGTATTGGACATAGATGCTTCATCAGTTTGAAAAAAATATTTTTAATCTAGATACTTATACTGAGAGGTAGTAAGAGAAGGAGAACAATCACAAAAAGAGTAGGAATCAAAAAACTATGAATCATTTTATTAATTTTGTATATCTTTTGCTTCTACATTTTTTCTGGTGCAGATACACCTAACAGAGTTAAACCGTTAAAAATAATTTGGCGCACCGCAGCAATTACATTTAATCGCGCATTACGTAATGTATCATGTTCGATGAGGAATCGTTCTGCATTATAGTAGGCATGAAATTGGTTAGCAAGAGTATGTAGATAGTGAGCAAGAAGATGAGGAGATTGTTGTATAGCGGCAGTCTTGATGGTTTCCCTATAACGGGACAGAGTACTTAATAATTCTTTTTCATAAGAGCTTGATAATAAATCTAAATTATCCATTCCTTGTTCAGAGTTCCATTTTTTTTGAGCCACATTAAGCTTTCGGAAAACACTACAAATTCGTGCATGAGCGTATTGAATATAATAAACAGGATTTTTATTTGAATGGGACTTTGCCAGTTCAAGATTAAAGTCTAAATGCTGATCGGGCTTACGCATAATATAAAAAAACCTCGCAGCATCATTACCAACTTCGTTGCGTAATTCTCGTAAAGTTATAAAACTCCCCCCCCGGGTTGACATAGATATTTTCTTGTCACCTCGATAAAGAATGGCAAATTGCACTAATAGAATTCGTAATTTAGTAGGAGATTTCCCTAAAGCTTTTAAAAAGGCACGTAGCCGAGGAATGTATCCATGATGATCTGCGCCGAAAATATCAATAATCATATCATATTTTTGATTAAATTTATAGAGATGATAGGCAATATCAGCTGCAAAATATGTTGGTACACCGTTGTTGCGAATTAAGACCCGATCTTTTTCATCGCCCAAAGCAGTTGCTAGAAACCATTGAGTTCCATTTTTCTCGTAAAAATAACCTTGTTGATATAAAATATCTAAAGCCTCTTTAATGAGCTTCTTTTTTATGAGTCGACTTTCTAGAAACCATTCATCATACACAACCCCAAATTCTTCTAAATCATTTTTAATATCTCCCAAAATATTATTAAGTGCCATATCAAAGATAATAGAGAAGTCTTCTTTAAGAATGTCTTTTTGAACTTTTACCAATGCGTCAAGGTGGCTTTCAGGATCTGATTCAACGTCATGGGGCAATAGATCCTGGATCATTTCTTTAGAATAAAGAAAATGATCTCCGTATTTATCCTTCAATCCGCAAGCAATATCTATGATGTATTGGCCTTGATAGGCGTTTTTTGGTAGAGCAATATCCTCTTTATATTGCTGTAAATAGCGAATCCAGACACTTAATGCGAGAATACCCATTTGTCGACCAGCATCATTAACGTAGTATTCGCGATGTACTGTATAACCGATCGTTTTTAATAAGTTAGCTACACAAGCACCATAAGCAGCTCCTCGTCCGTGACCGACATGAAGAGGTCCAGTTGGATTAGCAGAAACAAATTCTATGTGTACCCGCTTTCCTTGGCCAATCTGACTTTTACCATAATATGCTCCGGCTTCTAAAATTTTAGGAATAATTTTCTGATGACTGACTTTCGCAAGATAGAAATTGATAAAACCGGGGCCAGCAATTTCCACTTTAGCGATATATGACGAATCTGGTAAGGCATGGACAATTTTTTCAGCTAAGACACGTGAGTTAAGGCCTACAGTTTTTGCCATTATTAATGCTAAATTAGTACTAAAATCGCCATATTGGGGGTTGTGGCTATAAGTAACTTTAAGTACCGGAGTGACATTAGAGTTCAATAACCCTTCTGCCTTTAACTTTTCAATCCCTTGATTTAGCAATTTTTTAAGATTTTTCTTCATAAGTTCATCAGTTTATCATGTTGAGCGTGGAATTAAATCACAAGAATAATTTTAATATTTTTCAAAGAGTAAACTGGTTACATCACATTACTTAATTCATAATTATTGAAAGAAAAATTATAGATTTAAAATATAAAATTCTCTTCCATGAGAAACTGATATTCTTTTGTATATGACTTATACAAATCGTGCACGTAATGAAATTAAGAGACCGCCTAAATTAGTGTCTTATTGTACCTCTCAATTAATCTTATTTATTGTACCTCTCAATTAAATAGTGAATTTTTATGGCTTTTCTCTTTATTCATGGTATGAGATTAATTTGAGTTTAATATTAACTTGAATTTAATAGATTCAATGATTTATAAGAGATTCAATGATTTAGAAATGGAAAAAATCCGAATATCAAACACGGTTTTTCTTTTATTGATATTGATATCCGTAATTTTTTGTAAAGTAGCAACTTAATATCGTGGACCAATAGGTATGTGAGAAAAAATATATAGTTGGGTATGTGACAAAAAAATATATAGTTATTCGATTAACATTAATTAATGATCCTCTAAAAGTAATGAGGATGCTTGATATTATGGATAAACCATATATTACTGATATCAGTAGATTACTTATATTGGAATATTTTAGACCGTTTTTTCTAACTTTCACTTAATTTGATTCGAATCAATCAAGAGGTAAAAATTATTTTTTTTGAAATGAATATAGCTCTTTTTCTTAAAAATCTGATTTTTGATGGTTTTTTTGTATATAAGGATGCATCTTTATTTTTTAAAAGGCTTATGCAGAAAAAACTAAATAACACAAAGACACACTCAGTTTATTGAAAATGCAATGGGGTGTAAAGGAGAATTTTGTAGACAATTTTTTAGATACATTGATGTTAGTAGAAAAAACACAAAGAATGTAGAACAAACACAAAGCATGGGAAAAATAAAGTCTTGAACCCCTCCCTAAAATTTATTTGTTTGATTGAGATTTTTAATAAAAATTATTTTTGTAATCTAAAATAAATTGATTTGTAAAGAATAAAGAATAAAGAATATAGCTTTATTAACCTTTTTTCAGGAAGAGATTAAGAAACATAAATGTGAAGTGAATTCTACGATTAAAAAAGTCAAAAACAAAAATACTCAAGAAACTCTTTTGGGGAGAGAAATTTTTAAAGAAGAAATGAAATTATCAAAGGC
>NZ_NSHJ01000084.1 GCF_002871095.1 Coxiella-like endosymbiont | reverse complement strand
CTGCTCAAATTCTCTTTTCTCTAAGTCTAGCCAATTGACGTAATTTAATTTCAAGAATAAGATTATGTTAGTTTTAGCTTGGTTTAAATTGTTTCATTAAAACAGGTTTTGGCTTCTCTTCTTGAGCATAATCATAATAATTTTTTCTAAATTCAAAAGATAATCATCAATTTATCTAAGATATGCAATCATTAAATATCGATTTCCAATCAATATTACAACCATTTCCAAACGCTTTAGATTTGATATAAGATAACATTCTTTTAAAAAAAGACAGCAAATTTTTAATATATCTATGGCCGTCCGTTTAACTCCTCCGATAACATTTAAATTAACCTGATAACTATGTTCTAAATCTGTTACGGCAAACAAATACATCATTAGTTCATCAATTATTCATCCTATGAAAGCGAGGAAACATAATAAAGCCACTTGGGATTTTTATGATTTGACTCATTATAATATCACTTACAGTAAGTAACTTTTTAAAAATTAACTATGCTACAACCTGCTCTAAAATTCAATTACTTAAAACATCATGCGGTAAAATGGAAATTACAGCTTCCTGATGTTCTTAACAATACCTTACAACCAGTTATATAAACATAAGCTACTTTTTTGCTCCATAGATGATTTGAATTGCACTACTACTATTGATAATAGTAGTGATAATTACAGCAAACGTTGGATAGTTAGACCCTTAAATAAATTTTATCACTTCTTTTAAAGTGGCCTCGGGGTTATCTAATAAATCAACGTAGGTATCTGCTACCTCAACAAGATTATGGGGGTCAGGATAATTATCTATTACCATACTTACTGCAATTCCTGATCTCCCACTTAATAATATATTTGGTAAGTGAACTGGAAAAAAAGAATTGGTTCTTGTAATAATCTAACATCAAAATAAAAGAATCTAGCATCGAAATAAAAGATCCAATTCAGAGTTCTCCCATCTTAAAGTTTAAATCATAACAGCCAAACATATAGAAAGAAAGTCGAGCTTCGGTATAAAACGGCATCATAACTGCGAATGATTTAGGATCCCCATCAAGAGCTCCCCATAAGTGTGCCCCTATTCATCTACAAAAGGATAGCGATTACAAGAAAAAAGAGGGGAAATAGTTATTGTGTTATTAAAAGCAAGAAGCACTTTCTGTATAACAAGTGGTTCCATTTTTGTGAGGATAAAATTTACCGATAACCTCCTCCTACAGTTTGCAGGGATTTTTTATACTGAGCACTCGATTGTAAATTTAATTTTGATACATTGTAAGGAATGTATTGTTACTCTAACTTTAAGTTTTTTCAAAAAATTCTGCTAAAAGCTGCTAATTAAAGGCTACTACTAGCTAATAAAATATATATTATTATCTCTCACAAAGAAATATATATGACTGGCTTAAGTCTCATAGGAGTATATAAAATTTCTAGACATTTGTCAGTTTTAACTTTTGCTATTCCTTTCTTATATAATACTTATTTATGATAAAAAAACAATTTTTGATATATGATTTTTGATATATGATATCAAAGTAATCTAAATCAAATCACAAAAACTTTATGTATAAACACTTAGTAATTTAACAAAAATACTTTTCTTAAATAACTTTTTATCTTTCCTCTGTTGTTAATAATTAAAAAGACATCCACGTTTTTAAAAGTAGTTAGACCCTACTAAGGCTATGCTTACCTGTATCTGTATTAAAATTTAAGTTAGTTGGAATATATATTAAAAACACTTTTTGCTAATTATAAATATGTCCCCCCCCAAAAAAACAAGCCTTTAATTTTTACTGTCTTTCAATTAAAGAATAGGAACATTTTAAAAGAAATTTGTGGGATAATACTTTATCTGCATCTAAATGGCAAAAATATTTTAGATTTCTCTTATGCAATAAAATTACCTCATCATTATTATCAACTAAGTTTTTCACAAAACAATTAAAAAATACTTACAATGCTTATAAAAAAATGCTTACAATATTTTTTGTATTAAGAGGTACAGTAAGTACAGTCCCCTATAGTTTATTACTTTTCGGTAGATGAAAAAGAATTTTATCTTATCTTTATGTTATCTAAGTATAATTAAATTCATCGTACAAAATAAATATGGATAATTATTATAATCTATAATCTTCACTAGTATTCGGTCTTCGATAAGGTCATTCTACAATGTCATTATTTTATATAGAAACCATATTTAATTAATCCAGAATTCAACCTCAAAACCTAGCAAAGGAACTTCTTGAACCACTTTTATCTCATTCTGAAATACAGAATAGTATTTAGGTATATGAGAGTAAACCATAGTGGAGAAGTATGTGCTCAAGCCATTTATCGTGGACAAATAATTTTATCTCGAAATTCAGTAGTCTAATCGCTGTTAGAAACAGCGACGAAGGAAGCAACCGATTATTTAATATGAGATCAAGATTACATAGAGGCATTGGAGGCATACTAATTATTTCAATATTTTTTGGTACATCAATGCCTTGCTCATAGGAGTATTAGTAGGTGCACCTGGAGGATCAGTGGATCCTTGGTTTTGTTGAAGAAACAGAAAAACAAGGTTAGGCACCTTTAGAAAATCATTTAAAAAACATACTTTTTTTAAAAATATACTTTATTGATTTTAAAAGCCAAAAAAATTATGGAACCAATGTAAAAAGATAAACTTTTCATAGTCAAAAAGCAAAATCAGCAGGGGCAGAAGAATTACCTGATACCATGAAAAAATTAATGGGACTCCATGTTAAAATTATGACAACTCTAACTTATTAGATTTAATATTAAAATTTTTCTCTGCCTAATCCTAAATTAATACTGCTCGAATCCCTTGAATTTCTTTTTGATAGTTTAAAGCATGAAACAATCCAGAGCCTACTACAAAGAAATTGGCTCCAGCTTTAGATACCGCTCCAATATTATTTACTTTTATTCCACCATCAATCCCAAGCATCGCCTTACTCTTCAATATTTCTAAGCATTTTTTTGTAACTATAATTTTTTCTAAACTTTTTTTTATAAAAGATTGACCTGCAAAACCTGGATTAACCGACATCAATAAAATTAAATCAACTTCTTTTAAAATATCGTCCGGTAACAACAATACCGATTGCTCTGGATTAAAAGCAAGTCCCTTTTTCATTCCAGATTGATCAATTAAAGTAAGTGTTTTCTCAATATTTTTTAATTTTTCGACATGGAAAGTAATTAAATTAGCGCCGGCATTCGCAAATGCTTTTATAAAATCGTTTGGATTTTCCACCATCAGATGCACATCAATAGGAATAGAAATTCCGGCTTTACGCAACGCTTCGCATACTACAGGACCAAAACTTAAATTTGGTACAAAATGGTGATCCATCACATCAAAATGAATATAGTCAACACCTGCTTCTACCACTTGCTCTACTTCTTCCCCTAAGCGAGCAAAATTAGCTGACAAAATTGATGCGGAAATAATTTTTTTTTGAAAAAACTCTCCGCTCATGCTATCCCAATTTAACTGATTGAAAAATAATATAATTCTTTCTTTTCATACTATTCCAGTAACTTTTCGAATTTGTTCGTAAGCATTTTTAATTTGTTGAGTCTTTTGAGTAGCCATTTTAATCATTTCTGGTGGCAATCCTTTTGCTATCAATTTATCAGGGTGATGTTGACTCATCAAGCGTCGATAAGTTTTTTTAATTTCAGAATCAGTAGCGTTCATAGTTAGTCCTAATATTTTATAGGCATCGTTTAAATGAACATGAAAATTGGATGGAGAGTTTTGATACTGTTGATAGTATTGTTCTTTGGCCTGAAAGGGTTGTTTAAATTGATGATATTGGCAATCTCGTATCTCAAGGCGTTCGCAAATGTATTGCAATACTTGTCGCTTATATTCACTCATCCATCTCCCATCCGCATAAGCCATTTGAATCTGAATTTCTAAAAACATTCGTAATAAAGCGGGTTGAAAAAAGCATGTATGCCGTAATTGATTGAGAACAACACCGATCTTGAAATTGGCTTGTTTACCCTCCGTAAATAAACGGATAGCTTCTTCTTTCATGTGATCATCTAAGCCCATCTGTTGCATTACATCACGAGCTTGACGAATTTCATTTTCAGAAACTCGGCCATCTGATTTAGCTACGAAACCCATTACACGGAAAGTGGCATTGAAAAATACTTCCTGAACTTTAGTTTTTGAGAAGCGATCAGAAGAAAGCGATTTTAACCACTGGTGAAACCAACCTTGATCGAAAATAATATGACCCAAAACCAAACCAGCAATAATCCCTACCGGGCCAGCCAAAAAAAAGCCCAAGAACATCCCAATGATTTTTCCACTCCAATTCATTATCTTATTAACCAATTAATTGCGTTAAAATTAAACGACCTTAGAAAGAAAAAAGCCATCATCAATCAGGGATGATAAAAAGACTAATCTTAAAGATAAGAATGAAGTTAATTAACACACGAACCCCTGGAATCCTGGAATTGCTAAGTTCAGAGCCTTTTCAGATGATTCTTTTATCAATCAATCTTATAGGAAATTAACATATGTTTCCCAACTTAACCACATCCCAATTTAACTCTGTTTTTACTAGTTCTTTCCGCCAATTAGAAAAAGGGTTTTTAGAACATCAAATAGATATTGAAACGTGGTTTCGTGAACAATGGTTAAAAACACCCCCACTTTTTTATACATCTGTAGACCTGCGTAACTCAGGATTTAAATTAGCGCCGATAGACACTAATCTTTTTCCTTCCGGCTTTAACAATCTAAATCCAGATTATATGTCTCTTTACATCCAAGCTGTACAAGCCACTATAGCGGAGATTTGCTCAGATGTCACACGTCTACTCATCATTCCCGAAAGCCACTCCCGCAATATGTATTATTTTGAAAGTTTAGCCATGCTCCAAGAAATTTTAAAAAACGCAGGATTTGAGGTACGTATTGGTTCATTGGATTCTTCGTTATCTGAGTTTCAAATTTATGTATTACCTTCAGGTCGTAAACTACGAATTGAACCTTTAAAACGAAAAAGAGACAAATTAGGAGTAAAGGACTTTTTCCCATCTTACGTCATATTAAATAATGACTTATCCGAGCAAGTCTCTGATATTTTTCAAAACCTTAACCAACAAATCATACCAACCCCTCAACTTGGTTGGGCAACTCGCCTGAAATCAAGGCACTTCACAGTTTATGGAGCTGTTTCCAAAGAATTTGCCTCTCTCATAAATCTGGATCCATGGTTGATTAGCACTTTTTTCGATCAATGTCCGGAGGTT
Source organism: Coxiella-like endosymbiont (assembly GCF_002871095.1). GTDB lineage: Bacteria > Pseudomonadota > Gammaproteobacteria > Coxiellales > Coxiellaceae > Coxiella. The sequence goes on along the minus strand of NZ_NSHJ01000084.1, from coordinate 10,276 downwards.
AATTTTCTTAAAAAAGCAGGCGAAGAATGTCTCGTTAACCGATCTGAAGGTATCCTACACGCTGTTAAAAAAAAATATACTCAATACAATATTCCTGAAGAGCCATTTCTGGCTATTAAAGCAGATGCTGGAACTTATGGTATGAACGTGATGATGATTCAAAAACCCGAAGCCTTGCGTTACCTGAATCGTAAACAACGCACACGAATGTCTACTTCGAAAGGCGGCCTCCCCGTGACTAAAGCCATTATCCAAGAAGGAGTGTATTCTTTTGAAACAACGAAAGAATCAAATGCTGTAGCTGAACCTGTCATCTATTTATTCGGTCGCCATGTAATTGGTGGTTTTTATCGTATTCATAAAGGGCGCGGGCCTAAAGAAAATTTAAATACCCCAGGGATGTATTTTATTCCTATGGCATTCAACACTCCTTACAGTGCACCCTGTGAAACCAATAAGTTTAGCAACCAATTTTATGTTTATGGGGCAATCGCACGTCTTGCCGCATTAGCAGCAGCTCGTGAATTGGCATTATTTAATATTTAATAAGAGGGACTTAAAATGAAAATTGGCATCCTCATGGACCCTATCTCTAACATTCATATTTATAAAGATACAAGCTTTGCTTTATTACTGGCTCTTCAAGCAAGAAATTATAAACTTTATTACATGGAATCAACGGATATCTTTTTACGAAATAGAAAAGTACATGCTTTTATGCGCCGTCTTTATGTAAAAGATAATACCTCTTCATGGTTTAAGTTAAGCACCCCCTATATCCACCCCTTAAATTGGCTTGATATTTTTCTTATGCGAAAAGATCCACCATTTAATATGTCTTATATTTATTTAACGTATTTGCTAGAACTTGCTGAAAAAGATGGATTATTCGTAGTGAACAAACCAGCAAGTTTACGTGATGCTAATGAAAAATTATTCTCTAATTGGTTTCCTCAATGCATACCAAAAACTTTGGTTACCTCACGTAAGGAGTTATTACAACTCTTTCTCCAGGAACAGAAAGAAATTATCATGAAACCGCTTGGAGCAATGGCAGGTAAATCAATTTTTCGATTAACCACTCAGGATCCTAATGTCTTTGTCATTATTGACACCATGACAGACAACGGAAAACAACTCGTCATGGCACAGAAATTTATTCCAAGCATTAAAGATGGCGATAAGCGAATTATTTTAATTAATGGTACACCTATTCCTTATGCTTTAGCACGAATTCCATCAAAAGGTGATTTTCGTGGAAATTTAGCAGCAGGTGCTATAGGAGTAGGACAAGAACTGACTAATCGCGATCAATGGATATGTCAACAAGTAGGGCCAAGCTTAGCTCAAAAAGGCCTTTGGTTTGTTGGCCTTGATATAATTGGAGATTATTTAACAGAAATTAATGTTACCAGTCCCACCGGGATTCGAGAATTAGAAACTCAATTTAAAATAAATATCGCAGAACAATTCGTCGATTTTTTAGAAAAACAATTTAAATATACACGACAAACTTACTGAGAGTGAGAGAATGCCTGATAGTATCGCTGTTACTTACCTAGATGAATCACGTCAACAATATGCAGAAAAACTTGCAATTGCATTAAACTTAGATTTGGTAACCCCTACTACTAAAAATTATCCAATTTTATTGACTGTCACACCTGTTCGTATTGAACTGCGTTTAACCGATCTAAAAGCACCGGGTCCTGTATATGTAGATTTCCTTAAAAAAACCTTGGATCATAGACGCTTATTTAAAGGCGACTGTACTCAATTAATCACTCGTGCTGTTAAATTAAAACCGTATTCTCACCTGAATATTTTAGATTTAACAGCAGGCTTAGGTAGAGATGCTTTAATTCTCGCTACTCTTGGATATAACGTAACTATGCTAGAACGTAATCCCATTATCGCTACATTATTAAAAGAAGGTTTAGCTCGAGCTCAAACAACTGACTGGTTTAAGACCTTAAAATTAAAATTAGTTGAAACAGAAGCACAAAGTTATCTTTTAAAACCTAACACTTCTTACGATGTAATTTATATGGACCCTATGTATCCCATTCGAAAAAAATCTGCTCTCGTAAAAAAAGAAATGCGTGTACTACGTCATGTAGTAGGTCAAGATGAAGATGCACCTCAACTCTTAGAGATCGCTTTAAAGAAAGCGAAATATCGTGTCGTTGTTAAACGTCCAAGATTAGCCCTTACATTAACAAATACCAATCCTACTATATTTTACACAGGTAAAAGTAGCCGTTTTGATGTTTATATAATTTAAAGCAGTCTTCAAGAAGTCTTCACACTGTAAAAGAAGAGCCGCAACCACAGGTAGTTTTTGCATTAGGGTTACGAATTACAAATTGAGCACCACTTATATCTTCACGATAATCAATTTCAGCACCTTGAAGATATTGGAAACTTAAAGGATCAACTAATAACCTTACTAATCTTCCTACTGAACCATTTTCACCATATTCATTCTCTTCTTCTTTGATCTCTAAGGTTTTCTCAATAACCAAATCATCGGAGTGTATACTTTCATCCAAAGTAAATCCATATTGAAATCCTGAACAACCACCACCAGTAATAAAAACACGTAAATTTAGATGAGGATTATTTTCTTCATCAATGAGTCCTTTTACTTTAGAAGCTGCAGCCTCAGTAAAAATTAGAGTAGGCTGTTTTTTTTCAGGGGAAAGTCGTACTAAATCTATCATACGATCAATTATTAAATTATTTTACCTTACTGTCAATGAGCTAATTTTTTCAAATTTTCAGTTAATCTATACCTATACTTAAAGCCTAGATTTAGAGATTTTGGAGGATTATCCTCATCCCAAAAGGATGATCTTATTTCTTTAGACTTACTAACCCCCCCTTGGTACAATATAGCACATCTTCTAGAGACTCGTTATATATTATTCTTTGTGCTTTTAAATTTATCTGCTTTTTTCCCGACTACAATGTTTTATATATCAGGATTAAGCGGAAGCTCAAATTACTAAACAATTTAAAATTATGAAGCAAAAAACTATTTGAGATATTCATGAGACCCTATACTATTTTAGTAACTGTCTTTAGTTGATAGTGACTTCTCTGGGATTTAGTTTATTTGAGATTGAGCCAATTATTTTATTTATTCCTATACTTTAGGGTGTATATCAAATTAGAATTAGTAATATTTTTTGTAAATTTTTTATTTTATTTGTCTAAATGTATCTATTAGATTTTAAAAACGCCTATAATCTACCTTAACTATACGCATACTAGTTTTACTACTGATTTAATAACATTTGAACATTATTTGGTGTTTGATAGTATCTCTAGATTAGCTATTTTTAACAACTTTACATTTCAATCATTTCAAAATCTGATTTCATCGCACCACATTCAGGGCAAAACCACTCTTCGGATAAATCGTCCCAGTACGTTCCGGGAGCAATACCATCTTCAGGCCAGCCTTTTTCTTCTTCGTAGATAAAACCACATAATAAGCACATGTATTTTTTATATGGCATAATAAAATACTTGAAAGTACTAAAGTGAATGACTGACTCACTTTAGTGTGTTTTTTTTCTTTGAGCAACCTTACAATGATATACTAAGTGAAGTTAATTTACCAGTACAGGCCTTTCTACACTCTGTTAAGAGAAGAAAAAACAACCCCCCCACTTTTTTCTTAAGAAAAGATACAAACCTAGGATACTCCTCCTACTCACAACACGCTTTATATACCTCTCTCCTAGGGAATTTTTTTGCTTAAAATAACTATTTTGTTGATTAGGTAGGCTTTTATAAGCTTCAAAGAGATGGTTTTTAACCATACCTCCCCCACTCTTCTACAGCAATTATCTAAATGGATCTCTAGGAATTCATTTAAAATGGGCTGAGCTTTAGCGCGTTACATATGAAAATGAACGATCTTGGCTATTAATCCCATAAAAGTCTATAATTCGCTCTATTGAGAAGGAGCGTATAATCAAAATCAACTTTGCCTATTAATCGCAATATTGAGGTTACACTATACTATACTAATTGAACTATACTGAAATAGCCTCCCTCCGAAGGAAGTTTTAGTAAACAAAATCAAATTATCAAATTTTAGGGAAGAAGGTAAGGATACACGGAACTGTTATACCATGATCTTTTTGTAAAAACAGAATTTTTCCTTCCTCCCTGCGGGCGAACACTTTACTTTAGGAAATTTGAGCATCCTCTCAAAGATGCTCATGATATCCTACCTTTTAAGATACTTTGATAAAAACCTTTCATGACTAAAACTCTCTAATTTCGCTTTTTAAATTATTCCTTCATAAAATTTCGACCATTATCGTATTACTTCATTATCGGTAATATTAGTTTAATTCCTGGAATATTTAAATTTCTTTAAAAGGCTGTAAGAGTCTATTTGAGTAAGCCGTCTCCCATATACCCCCCCCTAACAAAACCCCACCCATTATAGGCGACACCAGCTACCTTCTTAAGATTTAAGAAGGTAATAACACAAACTTTCGTGTGAAACAGAGTCAGTTTTCGCAGTCCTATACAAATAAAATCAAACTGGGATATCTTGACTGCACTATGCTAAAAATCTTTGAAAGAAGAACAGCAGAATACTTTATTTCTATAGGTGCTTATGAGGTGAAAGGATCCCATAAGGGGCACACATATAAAAAAAACTTATATTACAAAAAAGATTATATAGATTATATTTACTCTCTAAAGAATCTATATTACCACACAGGAGAACCTTAATTTTATTAACACTATTGCATTGTAGCTCTTTTTTAGTAGACTAATAATTTATCCACTTTAAAAAAAGTGGAAAAAGAGAATTTTTTTAGTTTTGAAAAAAAATAACACAACCCTTAATCCTCAGTATGTTAATATTTAGTAACACTAAAAAATTTCCTTTACTGCTAATTTTTGTTACTATATTTTTAATTTATTTAGTATCACTTAAAAACAAAAGATAATTGCTACAAATCAGTACTATTTTAAAATAATAAATTATTTCCCATAATTTTTTATTAGGTAATGATTTATAAAAACTTTTATTAGACGCCTTCAGTATTTAAGTCAGGATTAATAGTTTCCGCTCATTAATAATGACATCAACCAAACGTTCAAATCAGTTGAAAGAGATTGTCAATGATTTTAATTATTCAGAGACAGAGTTAATATGTTTACCTCATCTTCAATCCCCCCTAACTAACTGAAGATCTTTTTATATTTATTATCATAATATTTAATGGAGTGTGTTTTTAGATAATGACCAATAGTTATGCGAATTTTTAATTCTAGAAGAGATACAGGTAGGTTAAAAGTAGTTAGATATTTCAAAAACAATAATTATTCAACTAGTTTTGATCACTTCAACCTAAAGATTATTGTCCTCTATAAGGAATCGCAAATAACATAACTACTATAAATTCTTAAATGATTAGTAATAAATTTAAAATCTAGGCAGAGATTACTAATTCTCAAAAATTTTTACAAATAACCAAAAAGTCAGGAAATATCTCAAAGTATATTTTTGAATTTTATAAGCAAGCATCTGCTTCAAAATTACTAGTAAACTTCCAAATAAATTTTTTCTTACCTCTGTGATTTCTGATTTAATCTCAAAAGCTTTGAAAATTTCAAAAAATAAGGATTAAAATTTCTAAACATTACGATCTGATCTAATCTTTATAGTAAGCCATTTGAATAGTGAAATCAGTATAGTACAATTTCTTTACAAAACAAAAAAATTAAAAATTTATATATATAACCTTCGGACCCTGATTTACTTCAGGCTTTTATTTAAGTTTGGAGAGAGAACCGTCAAGGATGAGGTCCAAACTAAAATAAATGTTCATCGTATTTAGAATTATCTGTATCTACTGAAGCCCCTCCTAAAGGCATTAATGATGGAACAGAAGAAAATTTTGTAGGCGCATAACGTTGGCGAAATATTTCAAATATCGCATCAGACTGATTTGGTGCAGCTAAACAACCTGTATGGGGGTCTATGCGAACCATTACCATGCCAGGAGGTTGTGGCATAGTAGCTTCAGGTTGACCTTGAAGAGCTGCACGCATGAAGTTAACCCAAATGGGCAAAGCGGCTTGGGCCCCATATTCGTACAATGGGTGCATATTATCGTATCCAACCCAAACTGTTGTCTCTAAATTAGCGTTGAACCCAGAAAACCAAGCATCAATTTTATCGTTTGTTGTCCCCGTTTTCCCTGCCAAATCTCCGCGGTTGAGCACTTTTGCACTATAACCTGTACCATAACGAATTACATCATGCAAAGCTTGAGTAATCAAATATGCATTTTGAGGAGTGATAACTTGAGGTGCCGCCATAGGATTAGGTACTTCCTGGACTGGGAATGTTGTTTGAGTCACGCAAACCCTATATGCTTGTAATGGATGGGCTTGATATAAAATATGCTTCCATTGATCTTGAATTCGAGTAATAAAATACGGATTAATACGAAAGCCACCATTGGCAAAAAGTGCATAACCCCGTGCGATCTGTAAAGGTGATAGGCTTGCCGTACCTAAAGCTAATGAAAGAGAGTGAGGTAATAAACTAGGATTAAAACCAAATCGTTCCAGATAATGAATCGCGTAAGAAATACCGATTTTTTGCAATAACCGTATGGATACCAAATTCCGAGACTTGATTAAGCCCATTCGAATTGAAGTAGGACCATAAAACTTTCTTGTGTCATTCATGGGTCTCCATAAACTATTTTCACCTGAGTCCGAAATAACAACAGGTGCATCATTTACTATAGTAGCCAACGTATATCCTTTAGCTAAAGCAGCTGAATAAAGAAAAGGTTTAAAATTTGAACCTGGTTGACGCTCAGCTTGAGTAACACGATTAAAACTGCTGTGCCCATAATCAAATCCCCCCACTAGCGCTAATAAAGCCCCATTTTCTGGATTCAAAGCTACTAAAGCTCCTTCTACTTGAGGAATTTGGGTCAATCGCCATTGGCGTTTGTGCGTTTGAATCACCTCAATAACATCTCCTTTTTGTAAAATATCGCTCGCTTGAACAGGTGCCGAACCTACATAGCCCTCTTCTAAAGCCGCTCTGGCCCAAGACAAGTCTCTCCAGGAGAGAGTGACTATCTGACCATTGGCCAAGAGAGCCTGGATACTATGAGTCCCTACTAATAGGACTGCTGCTGGAAAAATACCATCGACGATAGGTTTCTTCTGTAATGCTTGGATCCACCTTAATCGATCAAAAGTACCCAAGTTTTCTTGAGATTTACGATATCCATGTCGTTCTTCATAAGCAATTAATCCATCTCGCACACACCGATTTGCTTCCTCTTGGAGTTTTGAAGACAGTGTTGTATAAATCGTTAACCCCCGATTATAAGCCTCTTCACCATATTTATCTATCACCATTTCTCGAACCATTTCAGCCACATAAGGTGCTTGCACCTGAGTGATAGCCGCATGATATTTTGCCATCATCGGGGCTTTAATAGCTTTTAAATACTGCTGTTTCTTAATAAAACCTACTTCATACATACGGCTTAGTACATGATTTCGTCTTTGGAGAGCCGATTCCGGATTATCCATGGGATTATTTCGAGAAGGGGCTTGAGGTAACCCTGCAATCATTGCCATTTGTGGTAACGTTAATTGATTTAACGATTTACCATAATAAACTTCAGCTGCAGCTGCCACTCCATAAGCACGATTGCCAAAATAAATTTTATTTAAATACAATTCAAGGATTTTATCTTTGCTAAGTTCCTTATCAATCTTTAAGGCTAACAGAATTTCGTTAATTTTTCGGGAATAGGTTTTTTTACGAGTTAAAAAGAAATTACGCGCGACTTGCATTGTAATGGTGCTGGCACCTTGAGAACGTTCGCCTGTTATAATTACTGCTTTTGCCGCACGAATCATTCCAATTAAATCAATACCAGGATGTTTATAAAAACGTGCATCTTCAGTGGCTAGTACGGCATTAATTAATGGTTTGGGGACTTGATCTAAAGTGACTGGAATTCGCCTTTTAGCGCCAAATTGGGCGATTAGTTTTCCATCAGCCGTATAAATCATTAAAGGGATTTGTAAATGCACATCACGCAAGGTTTTCACATCCGGCAACTGCCATTCCATATATATATAAAAGACCGCAATGATTAAAACAGCCATACAAAAAAAACTAAAAAAAAACCACATTGTCTGGCTAGTAACATGACGAACTTTATTCATGTGGGAAATTTTATCACACATCTCAAGCTCTGTATTCTACCGTTTATCAAGAAAATTAGACTTTATCCATCATATTTTTTCACAAAACTTCAAATTTTAAACGGTAGATATTAATCTTAGAATTCAGGAAATTTGTAGGGATTATTATGGCGCGCACACTCTTTTAAATTTACTTTCAAGTAAAGTATCAAGTACAGTTATTTTCAATACTCACATAAGTATTAATTAAATTAGACTCATAAATTTGAATATCGAGGCAAAATAATTTTTTTTAATAAAAATATACTAAAATATAGTATGAATAAAACCTTACCTAATTTATATATTTAAATTTAACATTTCCTGATAATAAAAAACACAACATCATCTAGAAAAAATAATGTTATAAGTTTGCATTATAGAGACTATAGATAGACACTACAGAAGATACTAGAGAAATCTAGTACGATTCTTAGCCATTTCATACATAATTCTTTCAACCATTTTATTTCCATTAAATCATTAAAAAATCTATAGTCAATGAAATGAGAATAGTTAATGCAAATGCGCAAATAAAATGAATTACTTTTGGAGAGTTAAAAGTATATTACACATTACATCTCTATTGAATGTAATAAATCACTTCTTCATACCGGTTAGATTTATTTTATTTAGATCATAAAAATATTTACTTTTACGCTTTTAATCATAAATGATTACTGTATTTTACACGGTATCATATTTTAACCACGATACACACATTCTTCAAAATTTGCAATTTTATTATCAGTTAAAATGACAATATCGAGTAAAACAATATTTTTACTTGATAGATCATTTAGATACCAAAAAGAGTGAATCCTCTAACATTGAATCTCCGTAATTTAATCTAAAAATAGTCTTAGAAAACAACTTCGAGAATCTCTTTTGGATAACCATTTGCTACAACAATCTGTGGTTTTTAAAAATGACTATCAAAAGTTTTCCCATCCTAAAGATAAACCTTATAAAGGAAAGGTTATTTTTTAAATTTAGTATATTGTTAGTGAGTATTCTAATTGAATAATAAGTATATTAAGATTATTTAAGGTGTACATGTTAGTTTATTCAAACTATCGCATACAGCAAAAGTATATTCCCCCTATTTAATAGGGCATTAAAAAATTTAGCGATTGTACATATCCATTTACGTTCTTCTAGAAACATTCTGAAAGAAGAATAATATTTTTAAAGAAAATTATTTAAGCACTACTTACTTATAATATATCTTAACTCGCTTAAGCGTCTCACACATCATTACTAGAAAATCTAAAGAATGATTTTTAAAACCAACTCTGTCCTAACTTTTTTAAATATAGCACCTAAAAATTTTCTAAAGTTTCATTTATTTTTTTACTTATATAATTCAAGAATACTATTTTTATCACATGTCATCAAATTACTTACTCTAATAATAGAGACCTTTTTAACGATAATGTATATCTTAATAACAGATTACTTCTTATTATTATTTTGATTACAATTTTATTACTATTAAGATCTTGATAAAGGGTATCAAGAGAAATAATTATAAGTTACTCAGATTAAAAATTTAAATTTCAGCAAATGTAGTCTTATTTATAGATTGCCGCCATTAAAAGATTCAGTGGACACTAATTCATTTAGTGCCCTTCTTACCACAGAAGCTTAAAACATATTTATGACTACTTTCATATGAAATCTAAAGAACGAGAAAAGAGTAAATCATTTTTTAATCAAATCGTTTGCAAAAAAGAGATTCGCTTACAGAAAATAAATTGTTAAATTTGAGCGCCTTGCTTAGAAAAATGTTTTGATATTGTCTGAACTTATTTCTCATATCTCAATTATATAAGTTTGAACTTTAAATAAGCATATTGTTTTACAATACACGGTTAATCATGATTATCATGAACGCTTGCTTATGGCAAGAATTATTCCTTTAAATTTACTGAATACCTTTTTGCCCGATATGGGAAAAACCATGCTTTTTTTTACCAACATTATCTAAACCTTGATCTTTTTTAATGCA
>NZ_NSHJ01000083.1 GCF_002871095.1 Coxiella-like endosymbiont | reverse complement strand
GGCTTCTTTTCATTGCTATTTTATTATATTTCGTGATTATTATATATCGTATACTGGAAGTTTTTTAATTGCTTTAATAAATTTGGATTTTTATTGCCAGTATTTTTGTATTAATGCTAGTATTATATTAATGTATAAATATTTCGCACTGCATGCACTTCATTGAGAAGAAATTAGGTGAATTAAATGAAACAATTCACTATTTTCCAGTATTCAAAAATTAGTTTTTCAATTGTCGTATTTTTTGATACCTTTTTATGTTGTTAAAGTGTAATTTCATACTTTAAAAATACTACTCTCTGTCCTTTGAACACAAGAGGGTTACTCATTCTCTGGGAGATAGGTTTAGAAGGTATAAACATTATCTTTGAAAAAAGATTATGTTTCAAAACATTGCGGATCGTTTTTTTTGTTGATTCGGGAATGTTGCTCTATTTATAGGGTAACATTATAAGGTAATTATTTTTATTGGTATATGTTTTTTTTGATTCAGCGCCTTGGGGGGGGTATTTTGAGGCTAACCTATTTTTAAACTAATTAATTAGAAGAATAGGATTTACACTTTATAGGATTTACACTTTTTTCCTTTACTTTTTCTTTTATTATGCCTGCCTCGACTAACCCTTGTTAAAATCTAATCCATTTAGAATGTAGCCTTGAGTTAGTATGATTTAAATGTAATGCTATATATATAATAGGGAGGGGTAGTGATGTTTGTCATTATCTTGTAAGAGTATTTAAGATTTATAATATAAAATTTATAATTATTACGTTATCTGTTCGAAGTTTTTCATGTTATCTGCTCTAAGCTTTTATAGTGACTTAGTAACTGGGTAACTGGAAAAGCTCTTTAAAGAAAATCAATCAATATTCTTAAAAATAGAAATAATTCTTAAAAATAGAAATAATTATTAGGGAAATATATCTATATAATTATAATTACTTCTGTATTTAGGTTATTAGTAATAATAACTTATTCTTTTTATTTAACTCTCTAATGTGAGAGGACATTATATGTGAAGATAGGACGCTATAAAAAAGAAGATAGGACGCTATAAAAAAGTAGGACTCTAGTATATAAACAAATATATGGAACAAAGAGCCCTCGTAAGAAAACGAGGAACAAGTAATTTAGATGAATAGAACGAGTATATTAGATGATGAATCTAAGTAATCCTGGAAAAACTGTTATAAGACCCTCCTTGAAAGAGGGAGAGGTACACGTCTGGAGAGTATTTTTAGATTGGCCTGATGAAGCAATTATAAAAGGGCTAGTTAGTTTATCTATGGAACAAAGAGCACGTGCACAACGTTTAGTGAATACTCAGCACCGACGTTATTATATAGCTTCACATACAGCATTACATGCTATTTTGAAACTATATTTGCCCATTTCAGGTAGATTACAATTTCGTTATGATAATTATGGAAAACCTTATCTATTAAATAATAATGCTTCTTTATATTTTAACCTTTCGGACTCTCATAAAGTAGCTCTTTATGCAATTACGAAGAATCGGGAAGTCGGTATTGATATTGAATCAATAAGAGGTAATCTTCGCACTAAAGATATCGCAAAACGTTTTTTTTCTCCCGATGAAATTACAGCTTTTAGAAGGCTTCCTCAGAATCAACATTTAAAAGGTTTTTTCCGAATTTGGACTCTGAAAGAAGCTTATATTAAGGTCATTCGCCAAGGCATGTCATTTGGTCTTAATCGGTTTACTACGAATGTTAATGTAGATGCTGTTAAAATGGATGGACTTTTAACTGTTGATGAGGATCCTAACTTAGCTAAGCAATGGACATTATGTTCGATACTTAGTGTACCACCAGGTTATATGGCTGCTTTAGCAACCGAAGGACCGATTAAAAAAATTCATTATTTTTCTTGGTCAATTAGCTCCTATAAGTAAATAATTATAAATAGTTTGGTAAGAGGTGTTTTGTTAGAGATAATTTTTTTTGATTAAGCTGGTTGACATCTTTTGTTTTGTTACGCACAATATTACGCTTGATTTTTAAGTAGTATGTAATTTTTAAAGTAAATATTCAAGTGGTGACAAAGTAAATATTCAAGTGGTGACTACAAATAATAGTTTTTAAAAATAATAGTTTTTAAAATAATTGAAAAAATTGAGATATAATTGAAACAATTGAGATAGTTTTTTAAAAAAATGAGCGAGCAAGTATGCTCAAGTGAACAAGGATGTTCAAATTAAGTAACAGAAAGTTTGGAGGGGTTCCCGAGCGGCTAAAGGGATCAGACTGTAAATCTGACGGCTATGCCTTCGTAGGTTCGAATCCTACCCCCTCCATTTCAGAAGACAGACAACAAAAAAATAAGAGAAAAATATAGAGACATAAGTAAGCTAGCATCTATTAGCTTCACAAAAATAAAAGCGAAGCCATCACTGATCTCTCCTTTATTTTTAATGTTCTGTTCTCTGTAAGTCTCTGTAAGCGGGTGTAGTTCAATGGTAGAACTTCAGCCTTCCAAGCTGATAGCGTGGGTTCGATTCCCATCACCCGCTTTGCCCACATAGCTCAGGTGGTAGAGCATTTCCTTGGTAAGGAAAAGGTGACCGGTTCAAATCCGGTTGTGGGCTTCAGATTAAATGTCTTAAATAATTTTAAGATATTAAAAATTTCAAGGTATTTTGGGAGTTATTTTATGTCTAAGGAAAAATTTATAAGAGAGAAGCCGCATTTAAATGTAGGGACGATAGGCCACGTGGACCATGGTAAGACGACGTTGACGGCGGCGTTGACGAAGGTCTTATCAGATAAGTTTGGAGGGGAAGCGCGCGCCTTTGATCAGATTGACAATGCACCGGAAGAGCGTGCACGAGGGATCACGATAGCGACCTCTCATGTGGAGTATCAAAGTGATAAGCGTCATTATGCTCACGTAGATTGCCCAGGGCATGCGGATTATGTAAAAAATATGATCACGGGAGCAGCGCAGATGGATGGAGCGATATTAGTAGTAAGTGCGGCGGATGGTCCGATGCCGCAGACGCGAGAACATATTCTACTAGCGAAACAGGTGGGGGTTCCGGCGATCGTAGTTTTTTTGAATAAAGCGGATATGGTAGATGACAAAGAGTTATTGGAATTAGTAGAGATGGAAGTAAGGGATTTATTGACGAGTTATGATTTTCCAGGCGATCAGACACCAATTGTAGTGGGTTCTGCGCTTAAAGCGTTGGAAGGAGATGCTGCAGAATTAGGGATTCCAATGATATTGAAGTTAGTAGAGACAATGGACGTATATTTTGAGGATCCGCAACGAGAGAAAGAGAAGCCCTTTCTGATGCCGATTGAAGACGTATTTTCAATATCGGGTCGTGGGACAGTGGTGACGGGACGAATTGAACGAGGGATTGTGAAGGTCGGAGATGAGATTGAGATTGTGGGGATCAATGCGACGATGAAGACGACGTGTACCGGTGTGGAGATGTTTCGTAAGTTATTGGATGAGGGACAAGCGGGAGATAATGTTGGTGTTTTATTGAGAGGGACGAAACGAGAAGAAGTCGAGCGAGGACAGATATTGGCGCAGCCTGGGACAATTACACCTCATACGAGGTTTGAGGCAGAGATTTATGTATTGTTGAAAGAAGAGGGAGGTCGTCATACACCCTTTTTGAAAGGGTATCGACCTCAATTTTATTTTCGCACGACGGACGTGACGGGCGAGGTATTGAATTTACCGGAAAACGTGGAGATGGTGATGCCGGGAGACAATGTAAAGTTGACAGTGAAATTAATCGCACCGGTGGCGATGAATGAAGGATTACGATTTGCGGTTCGGGAAGGTGGACGTACTGTTGGAGCTGGTGTTGTAACAAAAATTATTGAGTAATTTTTAAAATAAAGAAAGTTTAAGAATTATGTTTAAAAATTATTGAGATTGATTAATTGAGATTGATTATAGGAAAGAAAGGCCAGTAGCTTAATTGGCAGAGCAGCGGTCTCCAAAACCGCAGGTTGGGGGTTCAATTCCCTCCTGGCCTGCCAAAATAACCTAAAATACATCTTTTAAAAATAACAAGATAAAAATACTAAATAATGGTTCAACAAAATATGTTACAAAATACCAAGTCGCGCTTTGAGCTTTTAAAATGGCTGCTAATTATTTTTCTGCTTGTAGGAGGTATGGTAGCTAATTTTTATTATAGTCAGGTTATCGTGACGATTCGTGCCGCTGTTGGAATTGTTCTTGCTATTTTAGCACTGATAATTGCTGCCCAAACTCAAAAAGGTCGAAAAGCTTGGAGCTTTATAAAGAGCTCCCGTACAGAGCTGCGTAAAGTTATTTGGCCAACCCGTCAAGAAACTGTTCAGACCACTTTAGTAGTTGTGCTTATGGTGATAATGACAGCACTTATTCTATGGGGTCTTGATAGTTTTTTTATTTGGGCTGTCGCTTGGATGACTGGAAAAAGAGGATAATTGATGACTGAAGAAAAAAAACGTTGGTATATTCTTCATACTTATTCGGGTCATGAGAATTATGTTGTTAAGATGTTAAACGAATATATACGAAGAGAAGGTTTAGAAGATTATTTTAGTGATATTATTGTACCCACTGAAGAAGTAGTGGAAATGCGAGCGGGTCGTAAGCGTAAAAGCCAACGTAAGTTTTTTCCGGGTTATGTTTTAATACATATGGTGATGAATGATCAAACGTTACTTTTGGTTCGAAACGTTCCCAAGATATTGCGTTTTATTGGAACCGAACGGCCGGCGCCCATTAGCGACGAGGAAGCAGCAAAAATTTTACAACGTGTTGAAGAGGGCGAAAACAAGCCTAAACCAAAAGTCCTCTTTGAACCCGGTGAAGTAGTAAGAGTTATCGAAGGACCTTTTGCGGATTTTAATGGAGTAGTAGAGGATGTTAGTTACGAAAAAAGCCGTCTGCGAGTCTCAGTGAGTATTTTTGGACGTTCTACCCCAGTGGAATTAGAGTTTGGGCAAGTAGAGAAAAGTTAAAAGCATAGTGCAAAATAATATAATTTTATAATTAATGAACCGTTAATTAAAAAGTTAAAAAAGTGCTTGTAGTATCTGGGAGAAAATTATGGTGAAGAAGGTAAGTGGTTACATTCGTTTGCAAGTTAAAGCAGGCGAAGCAAATCCTAGTCCTCCGGTTGGACCTGCGTTAGGCCAACATGGCCTCAATATCATGGAGTTCTGTAAAGCATTTAATGTGGCAACACAAAATATCGAAAAGGGATTACCTGTTCCTGTGAACATTACAGTATATGCTGATCGCAGTTTTTCCTTCGTTACTAAAACACCGCCAGCTTCTGTCTTACTGAAAAAACTTGTGTTAAAAGGAAAAACCGGAAGTGCTCGTCCTAATATAGAAAAAGTTGGAAAAGTAACACGTGCGCAATTAGAAGAAATTGCTAAAATAAAGGCAGTGGATCTCACTGCAGCAGATCTTGAGGCTGCTGTCCGTAGCATTGCCGGAACTGCTCGTAGTATGGGTCTTGATGTAGAGGAAACAAAATAATGCCAAAGCGCACAAAAAGACAAAAATTACTGTCAGTTAAACTCCAATCTAAAAAGCTTTATTCTCTAACAGAAGCTTTAAAATTAGTTAAAGCTTGTGCAAGCGCCAAATTTAAAGAAAGTGTTGATGTCGCTATTAATCTCGGTGTTGATTCCCATAAATTGGATCAAGCAGTGCGGGGAGCTACTATACTACCTCATGGAAGTGGCCGAAATGTAAGAGTCGCTGTTTTTGCCCAAGGTGATCAGGCGGATACAGCTAAAAAAGCAGGTGCTGATATTGTGGGTATGGATGATTTAGCTGAACAAATTCAATCTGGAAATATTGATTTTGATATAGTAATTGCTATTCCAGAAACAATGCATGTAGTTGGAAAATTGGGTCAAGTTTTAGGTCCTCGTGGTTTAATGCCTAATCCTAAAGATGGGACTGTAACTACTGACGTGATTACAGCGGTTAAAAACGCCAAACGTGGACAAGTTCGTTATCGTACTGATAAAAATGCTATTATTCACTGTACGATCGGAAAGGTGGATTTTGCAGAAAAAGCGTTACAAGAAAATTTATTAGCCTTGTTAGCAGATGTTCAGAGAGTCAAACCCACCGCTGCTAAAGGAACCTATTTAAAGAAATTAACCCTATCAAGCACGATGGGGCCGGGTGTGGTTGTAGATCGAACCACAATAAAATAAATCCCCTGGTCTTTTTCGCTCTATCAGCGAAAAAAACGAAAGGAATTTTCTATGTTTCAGAGGAAATCTTAAATGGGGAAAATAACTGATTTTGTGGTAGTCCTTATGTTATTTGAAGGCCAACCCTTAAAAACCGTTGGTGTATATAAATGTTTTAAAATAAGTGTTTTTAAGTGACTTGGCCAGATGGTAGTTGCCTTAAAGGTTATCATTAAAAGAAAAAAAGCTATGGAAATAGGAAAAGCTCATAGAAATAGCACAAAGTTATTTCTTAAATTTAAAAAAACTGGAGAAAATAGTGGCTTTAAACCTCGAACAAAAAAAAGCAATTGTTGTAGAATTATCAAACATCGCCCAGAAAGCAATTTCAGCAGTAGCTGCAGATTATCGTGGACTAACCGTCTTGCAAATGTCACAGTTACGCAAAATAGCTCGTAATGCTGGGGTAATTATGCGAGTATACCGTAACACTCTTGCACGTCGTGCATTTAAAGAGACGCCATATGCTTGTCTTGATAAAGTGTTGACTGGACCTATTGTGTTGTTTTTTTCACAAGAGGAACCAGGCGCTGCTGCTCGTTTAATTGAAAAATTTGTTAAGGAAAACGAGCAACTAGAAGTAAAAGCCTTGGTATTGGAGAGAGAGTTACTACCGGCAGATAAATTACAAGCGGTTGCCCAACTCCCTTCACGCGAAGGGAGTTTCAGTCAGTTGGTGGTTGTTTTGTTAGCCCCAGTGACTAAATTTGTTAGTACGCTTAATGAGCCTATTGTCCAGCTCATTCGCGTAGTAGCTGCACTTCAAGATCAAAAGAAAGCGGCATAATTTTGAATTTATTTAATCTTATATTTATTTAATCTTTTGGAGTAAAAGACAATGGCTCAAATAACAAAAGAAGATATTTTAGAAGCAGTGTCCAAGATGAGTGTCATGGACGTAGTCGATTTAGTAAAAATGATGGAAGAAAAATTTGGTGTTTCAGCTGAAGCGACAGGAGCTTTTGCAGGGCCTATGCTAGCTGGAGGAGGTGAATTGGCGACTGCGGTACAAGAAAAAACTGAATTTAATGTAAAAATGATTAGCTTTGGTGATAACAAAATTAGTGTTATTAAAACGATCCGTAGTATCACCGGATTAGGTTTAAAAGAAGCTAAGGATCTTGTTGAATCTGTCCCAAGTGTTGTTAAGGAGGGTGTTAACAAGGAAGAAGCTGCAAAAATTAAGAAAGAACTTGAAGAGGCAGGTGCTAAAGTCGAACTTGAGTAATAGTCTAGTAGGCACTAATCTAAAGTATCCCGTTTATGCTATCTTTGCGAAAGCAATAATTCAGAGAATGGGAATGTTCTTTGTTTTAGAAAATTTGAGTCTCGTCGAGACGAGATTGACATATAGACTAGTAACAACATATTTTACTGATTTAAAATGAGGTGTGTTTCATGGCGCAAGCAAATGTTAGAAGCAGGAATTCAGCCAAGATTTCTTATGCTGAAAAAAAACGTGCACGCGTCAATCTAGGAAAGCGTGAAGTTGAGGTATTAAAAACCCCTTATTTATTAGAAACTCAAATAGAATCTTATCGTGCTTTCTTGCAAAAGGATCTAGCGCTCGAACACAGGCAAGATATAGGTTTACATGCTGCCTTTAAGTCAGTGTTCCCTATTTCTAGTTATTCTGGTCATGCGGAATTAGAATATGTGGGTTACAGTTTAGGTGAAGAACCCATCTTTGATGTAGAAGAATGTAAGTTACGAGGTTTAACTTATGCTACTCCTTTGAAAGTGAGTATGCGGTTAGTCATTTATGACAAGGATACACCTACAGGTAAAAAAGCTATTAAGGATATTAAAAAACAAGAAGTTTATATAGGTGAAATTCCATTAATGACAGAAACAGGGAGTTTTATAATTAACGGAACTGAACGAGTAGTTGTATCTCAATTACATCGATCTCCTGGAATTTTCTTTGAGCATGATAAAGGTAAGACGCATTCTTCTAGAAAATTATTATATTCAGCTCGTATTATTCCTTATCGCGGTTCGTGGTTAGATTTTGAGTTTGATCCCAAAGATTGTTTATTTGTGCGAATTGATCGACGACGTAAATTACCAGCAACAGTGGTTTTAAGAGCGTTGGGTTATGATACCGAACAAATCCTTAATATGTTTTATAAAACAAATATTTTTCGTCTTAATAAAGAAAATGTCACTTTAGAATTAATACCAGAGCGATTGCGTGGTGAATTAGCAGCAGTTACTATAGAAGATAAAAAGGGGAAAATAATTGTTGAAGCTAATCGTCGAATTTCCGCACGGCATATTCGATTGATTGAAAAAGCTGGAATCAGTGAACTTAAGCTTCCAGATGAATATTTATATGGCAAAGTCATTGGTAAAGCTGTTATTAATAAAGAAACAGGAGAAGTTATTGCTCAAGCTAACGAAGTTATTACGGCCGATTTATTAAAGAAATTTCAAACTCAAGATATTTTTTCGTTGCATACATTATATATCAATGAAATTGAATGTGGACCCTATATTTCTGATACTTTAAGATTAGATAATACTCATAACCAATTAGAAGCTTTAGTAGAAATTTATCGCATTATGCGCCCGGGTGAACCACCCACTAAAGAAGCTGCTGAAAACTTATTTGAGAATTTATTTTTCTCACCGGAGCGTTATGATTTATCCACTGTGGGGCGAATGAAGTTTAATCGTCGTGTTGGACGAAAAAATTTAACGGGATCAGGTATTTTATTTAAAGAAGATGTAGTAGATGCGTTACGTGTTCTTGTTGATATTCGAGATGGTAAAGGAGACGTGGATGATATTGACCATTTAGGAAATCGACGCATCCGAAGTGTAGGCGAAATGGCTGAAAACCAATTTCGTGTGGGATTAATTCGTGTTGAGCGAGCCGTAAAAGATAGATTGAGCTTAGCAGATATTGAGAATTTAATGCCCCAAGATTTGGTAAATGCAAAGCCTGTGTCAGCGGCAATAAAGGAATTTTTTAGTTCGAGCCAGTTATCGCAATTTATGGATCAAAATAATCCGTTATCTGAAATAACCCATAAACGTCGAGTATCTGCTTTAGGGGCTGGCGGATTAACACGGGAGCGAGCAGGTTTCGAAGTGCGAGATGTACACCCTACCCATTATGGGCGAGTCTGCCCTATTGAGACTCCTGAAGGACCTAACATTGGTTTAATTAATTCGTTGGCAGTATTTGCGCGTGCAAATAAGCATGGTTTTTTAGAAACGCCTTACCGAAGAGTGATTGACGGAGTGGTAACTGATGAAACGGAATATTTATCAGCTATTGAAGAAGGCGATTATTATATTGCACAAGCAAATACTAATGTTGATGGATATGGTCGTATGCTAGATGAATTAATTTCATGCCGTTATAAAGGGGAATTTACTTTTACAACACCGGATAAAGTGAACTATGTGGATGTTTCACCACAGCAAATTGTTTCTGTCGCAGCTGCCTTGATTCCTTTTCTAGAACATGACGATGCTAATCGGGCATTGATGGGTTCAAACATGCAACGTCAAGCGGTGCCTACAATTCGACCAGAAACCCCATTGATAGGAACTGGAATGGAACGTACTGTGGCCGTAGACTCTGGAGTTACGGTAGTTGCTAAACGCAGTGGTATTGTAGATTCCGTTGATGCTTCACGTATCGTGGTTCGGGTAGATTTAGAGGAAGCAGATGAAGATGATATTGGAGTTGATATTTATAATTTGACTAAATTTACTCGCTCCAATCAAAACACCTGTATTAATCAACACCCAATTGTGGAAGTTGGTGATTGTGTGCAAAAAGGAGATGTATTGGCTGACGGTCCTTCTACAGATATTGGTGAGTTGGCATTGGGGCAAAATTTATTAGTCGCTTTCATGCCTTGGAACGGTTATAACTTTGAAGATTCGATTCTGATTTCCGAACGATTAGTAGAAGAAGATAGATTTACAACGATTCATATTCAAGAGTTTACCTGCATTGCTCGTGATACAAAATTAGGCCCAGAAGAAATTACGTCGGATATTCCCAATATCGGAGAGAGTGCGTTAACAAAATTGGATGAATCTGGAATTGTGTATATGGGAGCTGAAGTGGGGCCAGGAGATATCCTAGTCGGGAAGGTAACTCCTAAAGGTGAAACCCAGCTTACGCCGGAAGAAAAATTACTGCGAGCTATTTTTGGTGAAAAAGCATCAGACGTAAAAGATACTTCTTTACGAGTCACTCCTGGAATTACGGGTACTGTTATTGACGTTCGTATTTTTACTCGTGAGGGGGTGAAGAAAGACGAACGTGCTTTAAATATTGAAAAAGCTGAGCTTACAAAAGTGGAAAAAGATTTAAATGATCAATTTCGAGTACGTGAAGATGCTTTGTTTGAAAACTTAGAAAAGCTGCTTATCAATCAAATAGCTGATAATGGTAGTCCACTGAAATTGGGGAAAGGCATAAAAATTAGTAAATCTTATTTGGCTGAATTGTCTCGGCAAAAGTGGTTTGAAATTCAATTACATGATGAGAATGCAATGAAACGTCTTGAAGCTACTCATAAACATTATGAGGAACTTCATAAAGCACGTGAAGAAAAACTCAAAGACTTCCGTCAGAAATTAACTCAAGGTGGCGATTTAGCACCTGGTATCATTAAGATAGTGAAAGTTTACTTAGCAGTTAAACGTCGTATTCAACCTGGCGATAAAATGGCAGGACGTCATGGAAATAAAGGGGTTATCTCTACTATTGTGCCAGTCGAAGATATGCCTTATTTAGAAGATGGTACGCCTGCAGATATCGTACTGAATCCCTTAGGGGTTCCTTCCCGGATGAATATTGTCCAAGTACTTGAAACTCATTTGGGATGGGCGGCAAAAGGCTTAGGGATTAAAATTGGTGAATTAATTGATCAAGGGGTTGATGCAAAACAATTACGTAAAACTCTCAAGCCGATTTATGACTTAAGCAAGACCCAGAAATTTAATTTAGAGGTTTTAAATGATGAAGAAATTATGATTTTAGCTAAGAATCTACGTAAGGGTGTCCCCATATCGTCACCAGTATTTGATGGTGCTACGGAAGAAGAAATAAAGCATTTATTAAAAATAGCGGGTCTTCCTACCTCAGGCCAAACTTATTTGTATGATGGGCGAACCGGGAGAAGATTCGATCGGGCAGTTACTGTAGGATACATGTACATGTTGAAGCTTAATCATCTAGTAGATGACAAGATGCATGCTCGTTCTACGGGTTCTTATAGCCTGGTAACTCAGCAACCCTTGGGTGGTAAAGCTCAATTTGGGGGACAAAGATTTGGAGAAATGGAAGTTTGGGCATTGGAAGCTTATGGAGCTGCTTATACCTTACAGGAAATGTTAACTGTAAAGTCCGATGATGTTACTGGTCGCACGCATATGTATAAAAATATTGTTGATGGTGATCACCGGATGGATGCTGGAATGCCAGAATCTTTTAATGTTCTAATAAAAGAAATTCGTTCGTTAGCTATCGATATTAATTTAGAAAATGATTAACGTTAATCGGGAGGAAAACTGTCTTGAGAGACTTATTAAAACAGCTAAAAAATGAAAGATATACATCTGAATTTGATGCACTACGCATCAAGCTGGCATCTCCAGAAGAAATTCGCTCGTGGTCGTATGGTGAAGTAAAAAAACCAGAAACGATTAATTATCGTACTTTCAAACCTGAACGTGATGGTTTGTTTTGTGCGAAAATTTTTGGTCCTATTAAAGACTATGAATGCTTATGCGGAAAGTATAAACGCCTCAAGCATCGTGGTGTGATTTGTGAAAAATGTGGAGTGGAAGTGACTCTGGCTAAAGTACGGCGGGATCGAATGGGACACATCGAACTTGCTTCACCTGTGGCCCATATTTGGTACCTCAAATCGTTACCTTCTCGTATTGGTTTGCTCCTTGATATGACGCTACGTGATATTGAACGTATTCTGTATTTTGAAGCATACGTCGTCGTAGATTCTGGAATGACAGAATTAGAGCGGGGACGATTGCTTTCGGAAGAAGCTTATCTTGATGCTTTAGAAGAATATGGTGACGAATTTACGGCACTTATGGGTGCAGAAGCCATTCAGCGATTATTGCGTGATATTGATGTTACTCTAGAAATTGAAGAGTTACGTGCTGAAATGTTAACCACTACTTCCGATACAAAAATGAAAAAACTTACTAAACGTCTTAAAGTCTTAAGTGCATTTTTGGAGTCGGGAAATAAGCCTGAGTGGATGATATTAAACGTATTGCCTGTTTTGCCTCCAGATTTGCGGCCCTTGGTTCCGTTAGATGGTGGGCGTTTTGCTACCTCTGATTTGAATGACCTTTATCGTCGAGTGATTAATCGAAATAACCGATTAAAACGCTTACTGGATCTCAATGCCCCTGATATCATTGTGCGTAATGAAAAACGAATGCTTCAAGAAGCCGTAGACGCCTTTCTGGACAATGGTCGTCGTGGACGAGCTATTGTAGGATCTAACCGTCGTCCTTTGAAATCTCTAGCGGATATGATTAAGGGTAAGTCCGGACGTTTTCGTCAAAATCTTCTCGGTAAGCGTGTAGATTATTCAGGTCGTTCAGTTATCGTAGTAGGTCCAACATTGAAACTTCATCAAGCCGGCTTGCCAAAGAAAATGGCTTTGGAATTATTTAAACCCTTTATTTTTAGTAAATTACAGCGACGAGGTTTAGCTACTACTATTAAAGCTGCTAAAAAAATGGTTGAAAGTGAAGTTCCTGAAGTCTGGGACATTCTTGAAGAGGTTATCCGGGAACATCCAATTTTATTGAACCGAGCACCAACCTTGCATCGTTTAGGTATACAAGCGTTTGAGCCGGTATTGGTGGAAGGGAAAGCAATTCAATTTCATCCTCTTGTTTGTACGGCTTATAATGCAGACTTTGACGGGGACCAAATGGCTGTGCATGTACCGCTTACTTTAGAAGCTCAATTAGAAGCGCGTTCATTAATGATGTCTACCAACAATGTTTTACATCCTGCAAACGGTGAACCAATTATTGTTCCCACGCATGATGTGGTGTTGGGTCTTTACTACATCACTCGGGATTGTGTTAATGCGAAAGGCGAAGGTATGAAGTTTTCTGATGTGGACGAGGTAATCCGTGCTTATGAGAATAGAGAAGTAGATTTACATGCTCGTGTCGATGTTCGGATTAAAGAGCACCTTTTGGATGAAGTAGGCAATATAGAAGAGAGCGAGCGCTTAATTAATACTGCTGTAGGTCGGATTTTATTGTGGCAAATTGTTCCTAAAGGATTACCTTTTACGTTAATTGATCAGCCAATGACTAAAAAGGCCGTGACGAAATTATTGGATATTTGTTATCGTAATTTAGGACTTAAAACTACCGTTATTTTTGCAGATAATTTAATGTACATTGGCTTCCGTTACGCAACTTATTCAGGTATTTCGATTGGTGTGAATGATCTTGTCGTTCCTCGTGAAAAAGAAGCCATCATTTCTAGGGCTGAAGAAGAAGTCCAAGAAATACAAAAACAATATGCTTCTGGGTTAGTGACTTACGGGGAGCATCGCAATAAAGTGATTGATATTTGGTCGCGAACTAATGATCAAGTTGCTAAAGCTATGATGGAAAAAATTGCTATGGAAAAAATAAAAGATGCCCAAGGCAAAGAAGTAATACAAAGCTCGTTTAATTCTATTTACATGATGTCCGATTCTGGTGCACGAGGTTCTGCAGCACAAATTCGTCAGTTGGCGGGGATGCGGGGATTAATGGCTAGACCTGATGGTACTATTATCGAAACTCCTATCACAGCTAATTTCCGTGAAGGGTTAAATGTTTTGCAGTATTTTATTTCCACCCATGGTGCCCGTAAGGGATTAGCCGATACAGCTTTGAAGACGGCAAATTCAGGATATTTGACTCGACGACTGGTTGACGTTGCACAAGATTTGGTTGTTACGGAATACAATTGTGGGACTGATCAAGGCATTGAGATGATACCTCAGATTCAAGGAGGTGATGTTGTAGAGCCTCTCCGAGAACGTGTTCTCGGACGAGTTTTAGCAAAATCCGTTAACGATCCTAAATCAAAAAAAGAGTTAATGCCTGAGGGTACCCTTTTAGATGAGAAATTAGTGGGTATCCTGGAAGAACACAGTGTGGATCGGGTTATAGTGCGTTCTGCAATTACGTGTGAAACAGCTTACGGTATTTGTTCGATGTGTTATGGACGTGATCTTGCTCGTGGACAAATTGTAAATGTGGGGGAAGCTATCGGTGTAGTGGCTGCTCAATCAATTGGTGAGCCAGGAACTCAGTTAACTATGCGAACCTTCCATATCGGTGGAGCTGCTTCCCGAGCAACGGCTGCTAATAGCATCGAAGTAAAGTCTGCTGGGAAAATTAAAATGCGTAATTTAAAGACGGTGGAACAAGCTAATGGCAATTTAGTAGCGATTTCACGTTCCGGAGAATTAGTCGTACAAGATATGCAAGGTGGAGAGCGTGAGCATTACAAAGTTCCTTATGGTGCAACGATTAGTATACGTGATGAGGATTTTGTAAAATCTGGTCAAGTCGTAGCTCAATGGGATCCTCATACGCATCCTATTATCACGGAAGTAGCAGGTACTTTACGGTTCGTTGATATAGTGGATGGCGTTACCATGAATAAACAAACGGATGAATTGACAGGTCTTAGTAGTATCGTAGTGGCTTCTACCAAGCAACGTACTACCGGGGGTAAAGAGCTTCGTCCCATGGTTAAGCTAGTAGATGAAAATGATAACGATCTCTTTTTGGCGGGGGGTAAAGTTTCGGCACATTATTTCTTGCCAGAAGGGACTATTCTTACCAAAGAAGATGGTTCCATAGTCCAAATTGGAGATATCCTTGCGCGTATTCCTCAAGAGACTTCCAAAACTCGAGATATCACTGGGGGATTGCCACGAGTAGCTGATCTTTTTGAAGCTCGTCGACCTAAAGATGCTGCAATTTTAGCTGAAATTTCTGGTGTAGTTAGTTTTGGTAAAGATACTAAAGATAAAGGGCGTTTAATTATTACCGCCCCAGATGGCAGTACTACTCACGAGGAACTGGTGCCCAAATGGCGTCACGTAAGTGTCTTTGAAGGGGAGATGGTTAAAAAGGGTGAAGTGATTGCAGATGGCCCTTCAGATCCACATGATATTTTACGCTTGTTGGGAGTGAATGCTTTAGCGAACTATATCGTTAATGAAGTACAGGAAGTTTATCGATTACAAGGGGTAAAAATTAACGATAAACACATTGAAGTGATTATCCGTCAGATGTTACGTAAGGTTAAAATTATCGATCCAGGGGAAACAGACTTCCTCCAAGATGAGCAGGTTGAACGACCTCGTGTACGGGAGGAAAATGAAAAAATGATTCAAAAGGATGCCCGGACGGCGAAAGTAGAACCCATTTTGTTGGGAATCACGAAAGCTTCTTTAGCTACTGAATCTTTTATTTCAGCAGCATCTTTCCAAGAAACCACTCGTGTATTAACGGCTGCTTCAGTAAGTGGCA
The DNA here is from genome assembly GCF_002871095.1 of Coxiella-like endosymbiont. Taxonomy (GTDB): domain Bacteria; phylum Pseudomonadota; class Gammaproteobacteria; order Coxiellales; family Coxiellaceae; genus Coxiella. Next base: position 31,643 of record NZ_NSHJ01000083.1, on the reverse strand, counting down.
AACGCGATAATCTGAGAGGTCTTAAAGAGAACGTAATTGTTGGGCGTTTAATTCCTGCTGGAACTGGATTTAGTTACCACCAAGAACGTCGCCAGAAAGAAAGAAAAGCAATAGAAAGAACTAGAACTAAAGAAAGAAAAGGTGGTGTCACTGCCACTGAAGCTGAACAAGCTTTAAGTGCAGCATTGCAATTTGAAAAAGCGAAAATAGTACAAAAATGCGAATAAGTTCTTTAGTTTCTTCCTCTTATATTCAGCATAACAAAACATGTGAGCAACTGATGCACTGATGGTGGCTTAAAAAAATAGATCTAAATATTCTTTAGTAAAAATGGAAATTATTTGACAACATTAATTTAGCTTGACAGAGCTCATTGTTTTTATTTATAGTTCTCGTTCTGTCTTTCGTAGATTAAAAGAAGAAATTTTGCTGCTTAGAGAAAATTTTAATGTCTAGAATCAATCAGTTAGTAAGAAAGCCCCGTCGTGCAAAATTAAAAAAAAGCGACGTTCCCGCATTAGAAGGTTGCCCTCAAAAACGAGGCGTGTGTACTCGGGTATACACTACTACTCCTAAAAAGCCTAATTCAGCTTTACGGAAAGTAGCTCGGGTACGAATTACTAATGGTATTGAAGTAACTGCTTATATCGGAGGCGAAGGTCACAATTTGCAAGAGCATTCCGTAGTATTAATTAGAGGTGGCCGTGTAAAAGACTTACCCGGTGTGCGCTATCACATCGTACGTGGAAGCTTAGATACAGCGGGTGTTTTAGGGCGACGTCGAGGTCGTTCTAAATATGGTGAAAAAAAACCTAAAGAATAAAAATCAGCGTGGAGAACTTTAGATGGCACGAAGAAAAGCAGCACCTAAACGGGAAGTTTTGCCAGATCCACTCTTTCATAGTGAGCTTTTAAGTAAGTTTATAAATGCCGTTATGCGCAATGGTAAAAAATCGGTAGCAGAGAGTATCGTCTATGGAGCTTTGGATATCGTAGTAAAGCGTGTGTGTGGTAATAAAAAGCGTTTCGAGGAAGAAGGTGTTATAGAAAGAGGTGATAAGGCCGTAGGAAAATTGAAAGAGCAGCAGCATATCTGTGTTAATGAAAAAACTCGTGCTGTAGCTTTAGATACATTTAAAGAAGCTTTAGCTAATGTGATGCCTAGTGTAGAAGTGAAATCACGTCGAGTAGGGGGTTCTACCTATCAGGTGCCTGTAGAGATACGAGCGGTTCGACGTCAAGCTTTGGCTATGCGTTGGCTGAGTAAATATGCAAATAAGCGTCATGAAAAGACAATGATTTTATGTTTGGCAAATGAAATCTTGGATGCGCTAGAAAATCGTGGTGGAGCAGTAAAGAAAAAAGAAGAAGTTCATCGGATCGCTAAAGCAAACCAAGCATTTGCACATTATCGGTGGTAAAAGAAAATAATTGCAATGTCTAGAAAAATTCCATTAGAACGTACCCGTAATTTAGGCATTATGGCACACATAGATGCAGGGAAAACTACTACGACTGAGCGTATCCTCTACTATACAGGCGTTTCTCACAAAATGGGTGAGGTTCATGAAGGGAGTGCTATCATGGATTGGATGGAGCAAGAGCAAGAGCGGGGTATTACTATTACTTCTGCAGCTACGAGTTGTTTTTGGATGGGCATGGATCAGCAATATCCAAAACATCGAGTTAATATTATTGATACGCCTGGGCATGTAGATTTTACCATTGAAGTTGAACGTTCTTTACGAGTGCTAGACGGAGCGGTTGCTATTTTCTGTTCCGTGGGCGGGGTAGAACCTCAAACTGAAACTGTTTGGAGACAGGCTAATCGCTATGGTGTTCCACGTTTGGGTTTTGTAAATAAGATAGACCGTTCAGGCGCAAATTTTCTACGAGTAGTACAGCAAGTAAAAGAGCGATTGAAATGTAATCCAGTTCCTATTCAGCTTCCTATTGGAGAAGAAGAAAATTTTCAAGGGATTGTTGATTTAATTCGAATGAAAGCTATTTATTGGAATGAGGCAGATAAAGGTCGTACTTATAAACTGGCGGAAATTCCCGAAGAGATGAAACTAGATGCTCAAGAATGGTATGAAAAAATGCTAGAAGCTGTTGCCGAGTCCTCAGAAGAATTAATGGAAAAATATTTAGAAAATGGAGAGCTTTCGAAGCAGGAAGTTCGAGAAGGGTTACGTCGACGTACTTTGGCTAATGAAATTGTGCCAATGTTATGTGGAAGTGCCTTTAAGAATAAAGGGGTACAGGCTTTGTTGGATGCTGTGATTGATTACTTACCTGCACCCACAGATATACCTGCTATTCAGGGTGAGGAAGACGATGGTTGCGAAGGATCACGTGTTCCTTCTGATGAAGCACCTTTTGCGGCGTTAGCTTTTAAAATTGCTTCTGATCCTTTCGTTGGCACACTGACTTTCTTTCGTGTTTATTCCGGCGTATTAAAATCTGGTGACTTCGTTTATAACCCAGTCAAGCGTAAAAAAGAACGTATTGGACGTCTCTTACAAATGCATTCTAACTCTCGGGAAGAGATTAAAGAAGTGCATGCTGGTGATATTGCAGCTGCTGTAGGCCTAAAAAATGTTACTACTGGAGATACCCTTTGTGATCAGCAGAAAATTATTACTCTTGAGAAAATGGAGTTTCCAGAGCCAGTAATCTCCGTGGCTATTGAGCCTAAAACAAAAGCAGATCAGGAGAAAATGGGAATAGCTTTAGGAAAATTAGCTCAAGAAGATCCCTCGTTTCGCGTTCATACTGATGAGGAATCTGGGCAGACTATTATTGAGGGAATGGGTGAGCTGCATTTAGAAATTATTGTAGATAGAATGCAGCGTGAATTTCATGTTGCTGCGAATGTTGGGAAGCCTCGTGTGGCGTATCGGGAAACTATTCGCAAAACTATAGAACAAGAAGGGAAATACATTCGTCAAACGGGTGGTCGTGGACAATACGGGCATGTATGGCTTAGGATCGAACCCAAAGAAGCAGGTTCTGGTTTTACATTTTTGAACGAAATTGTTGGTGGGGTAGTACCCAAAGAATATATCCCCGCCGTAGAAAAAGGTGTCCGGGAACAAATGGAAAATGGGGTTATTGCTGGTTATCCTGTTGTAGACGTAAAAGTAGCTATTTTTGATGGTTCTTATCATGATGTTGACTCCAGTGAAATGGCATTTAAAATTGCTGGCTCTATGTGTTTCAAAGAGGGAGCTGCCAAGGCACATCCTGTATTACTTGAGCCTATTATGAAGGTAGAAATTATTACCCCAGAAGAATATATGGGTGATGTCGTTGGTGATCTCAATCGCCGTCGAGGTATCATTCAAGGTATGGATGAAAGTCCTGCCGGTAAAATCGTTGATGTTGAAGTGCCTTTAGCGGAGATGTTTGGTTATGCGACTGATCTTCGTTCGTTAACTCAAGGGCGTGCGACTTATACGATGGAATTTTTAAAATATGCCGAAGCGCCAAATAATATCGCTGAAGCAATTATTAAACAAGAGAGTTAAGCAAGAGAGGTGATAGTCTCATGTCTAAAGAAAAATTTATAAGAGAAAAGCCGCATTTAAATGTAGGGACGATAGGCCATGTGGATCATGGTAAGACGACGTTGACGGCGGCGTTGACGAAGGTGTTATCAGATAAGTTTGGAGGAGAAGTACGTGCCTTTGATCAGATTGACAATGCACCAGAAGAGCGTGCGCGAGGGATTACGATAGCAACTTCACATGTGGAGTATCAAAGTGATAAACGTCATTATGCTCATGTAGATTGTCCAGGGCACGCAGATTATGTGAAGAATATGATCACGGGAGCGGCGCAGATGGATGGAGCAATATTGGTGGTGAGTGCGGCGGATGGTCCGATGCCGCAGACGCGAGAACATATTCTATTAGCGAAGCAGGTAGGAGTTCCGGCGATCGTAGTTTTTTTGAATAAAGCGGATATGGTAGATGATCAAGAGTTATTAGAATTAGTCGAGATAGAAGTGAGGGATTTATTGACGAGTTATGATTTTCCAGGTGATCAGACACCGATTGTAGTGGGTTCTGCACTGAAAGCGTTGCAAGGAGACACTGCAGAATTAGGGATTCCGGTAATATTAAAGTTAGTGGAGACGATGGACGCATATTTTGAGGAGCCACAACGAGAGAAAGAGAAGCCCTTTCTCATGCCGATTGAGGACGTATTTTCAATATCGGGTCGTGGAACAGTGGTGACAGGACGAATTGAGCGAGGGATTGTGAAGGTTGGAGATGAAATTGAAATTGTGGGGATTAATGCGACGACGAAAACGACGTGTACGGGTGTGGAGATGTTCCGTAAGTTATTGGATCAGGGAGAAGCGGGAGATAATGTTGGTGTTTTATTGAGAGGGACAAAGCGAGAAGAAGTAGAGCGAGGACAAGTATTAGCAAAGCCTGGAACGATCACACCACATACAATGTTTGAAGGAGAGATTTATGTATTGTTAAAGGAAGAGGGAGGTCGTCATACGCCCTTTTTAAAAGGGTATCGACCACAATTTTATTTTCGCACGACGGACGTGACGGGCGAGGTATTGAGTCTGCCGGCAGATGTTGAAATGGTGATGCCTGGAGATAATGTAAAGGTAACAGTGAAGTTAATTGCACCGGTGGCGATGGATGAAGGATTACGATTTGCGGTTCGAGAAGGGGGACGTACTGTTGGAGCCGGTGTTGTAACGAAAATTATTAAGTAGATATGGGAATAAATTATGGTAGTCTTTAATAATAACCAACGTATACGGATTCGATTAAAAGCTTTTGATCATCGCTTGATTGATCGATCTACCCGAGAGATTGTTGAGACAGCACGGAGAACTGGTGCTGTTATTAAAGGCCCAATTCCGTTGCCTACAAAAATTGAGCGCTATACAGTATTGATTTCCCCTCATGTGGATAAAGATGCTCGAGATCAATATGAAATTCGAACTCATAAACGATTGATAGACATCGTGCAGCCTACTGATAAGACAGTAGATGCATTAATGAAATTAGATTTAGCTGCCGGAGTAGATGTACAAATAAGTGTTGAATCAGAATCTGGCTAAAACTGAGTTTAGCCTTTTTTATTTTATAGTGATTAGATAATTTGGGAGCGTAGGTAAATGCCTATTGGTTTAGTTGGTCAAAAATGTGGTATGACTCATGTCTTTACAGAGAGGGGAGTGTTTATTGCTGTTACCGTAGTTGAAGTAATCCCTAATTGGGTTACTCAAATAAAAAGAGTAGATCTCGATGGCTATTGCGCTATTCAAGTGGCTTATGGCAAAAAATCTTTTGCACGTATTAATAAGCCAATAGCAGGACATTATGCGAAAAGTGGCGTAAAGCCAGGGAAGGTTATTCGTGAATTTCGTGTAACTGCCAAAGAATTAACTAAAACTAAAATAAGTGATGAGCTTAATGTGGGAATTTTTAAAGAAGGGGAGGTTGTTGATGTGCGGGGTTTAACTCGCGGAAAAGGCTTTGCGGGTACCGTAAAGCGTCATAATTTTCACACTCAGGATGCTACCCACGGAAATTCCTTATCCCATCGTGCGCCGGGTTCTATAGGTCAATGTCAAACACCTGGTCGCGTGTGGAAAGGTAAAAAAATGGCAGGCCATATGGGAAATACTTACCGTACTGTTCAAAATCAAGAAATTATTAAAGTGGATACCGAACAAAATCTTCTTTTAATCAAAGGAGCATTACCTGGTGCTCCTGGTAGCGAGGTCATTATTACAAAATCAATTAAAAAGAGCACAGGGAGATAAATGATGGAGCTTCTGGTATATTCCTTCGAGAAAAAGGAATTGAGTAAAATCGTTGTACCTGATACTACCTTTAGAGAGGAATTTAAAGAAGGTTTAGTTCATCAAGTTGTTACTGCTTATTTAGCAGGTGGGCGTTCTGGGACTAAAGCGCAAAAGCTGCGAAGTAAGGTCCGGGGAGGTGGCACTAAACCATGGCGCCAAAAAGGGACTGGCCGAGCTCGAGCTGGAAGTATTCGAAGTCCTCTCTGGCGTGGAGGTGGTGTAACTTTTGCAGCAAAACCGCGTGATTTTTCACAAAAAGTTAACCGAAAAATGTATCATCGAGCTATGGTTTCTATTTTTTCTGAATTAATTCGGAAAGAGCGTTTTATTGTAGTAGAAAATTTAAAATTACAAGAGCCTAAGACTCGAGAATTAAAGAGATTACTAGCAGTTTTAAATATAGAAAAAGCTTTAATCATTCTCAATGGGCAAGATCGTAATATTGAGTTAGCTTCACGAAATATGATAAATGTTACAACTTCTGATGCTATACAGGTAGATCCTGTCAGTCTTGTTGCTGCTGAAAATGTATTGATTACAGTAGATGCTTTGCAAAAACTCGAGGAAAGATTATCGTGAATCAAGAAAGATTACTAAAAATCCTTATAGCTGTTCGTGTATCAGAAAAGAGCAGTTTAATTAGCGGCCAATATATATTTAAAGTAATACCGGGTGCAACGAAATCTGAAATTAAGTCTACTGTAGAAAATCAATTTAATGTTGTGGTAAAAACAGTGCATATTTCTAATATTAAAGGAAAAGCTATTCGATTTCGAAAAGTGCGTGGTCGGCGTAAGAATTGGAAAAAGGCGTACGTTACATTAGTACCAGGCAATGAAATCAATATTGTAACTGGTGAATAAGAGTTGGAGTAAATAAACAAATGGCTTTAGTGAAAGTAAAACCCACGTCACCCGGACGACGATTTGTTGTCAAGGTTGTACACCCAGATTTGCATAAAGGTAACCCATATACACCGCTGGTAGAAAGTAAAAAACGTATTAGTTGCCGTAATAATCATGGACGTATTACTGTGCGTCGTCGTGGTGGTGGACATAAGCGCCATTATCGTATAATTGACTTTAAACGGGATAAGGAAGGGGAGGGTATTGTAGAACGATTGGAATATGATCCGAATCGTAGTGCTCATATTGCCTTAATTTTATTTCAAGATGGGGAGCGTCGTTATATTATAGCTCCGAAAGGGCTCCATCAAAATTCTCGAGTAGTTTCAGGGAAAGATGCTCCAATTAAACCGGGTAATTGTTTGCCATTGCAGAATATCCCCTTAGGAACTAGTATTTACAATCTTGAATTAAAACCAGGAAGAGGAGCACAACTTATCCGAAGTGCAGGTACTTCGGCTCAATTAACAGCTAAAGAGGGAATTTACAGCATTGTTCGAATGCGTTCTGGCGAGATACGCAAGGTTTTAGCAAGTTGCCGTGCTTGTGTGGGAGAAGTATCCAACTCAGAACATAATTTACGTTCACTTGGTAAAGCAGGTGCTAAACGTTGGCGTGGACGACGACCTACTGTTCGTGGGGTGGCCATGAATCCAGTAGATCATCCTCATGGAGGCGGGGAGGGCAAGACTTCAGGCGGTCGCCATCCAGTTTCTCCGACAGGTAAACCAACAAAAGGCTATAAAACTCGTCGTAATAAACGTACGAATAATATGATTATTCGTGATCGGCTTAAAAAATAACATAAAAAAGAGGTAAAGCAGTGCCAAGATCAACAAATAAAGGCCCCTTTGTGGACCATCACCTCTTAAAAAAGGTGGAACAAGCACAAAAAGAAAGCAGCAAACGGCCTATTAAAACCTGGTCGCGGCGCTCTATGGTAACGCCTATAATGGTCGGGTTGACTATTGCAGTACATAATGGACGCCAACATGTGCCCATTTATATTTCGGAAAATATGGTAGGTCATAAGTTAGGGGAGTTTGCCATAACTCGTACTTTTAGGGCTCATTCAGGTGATCGCAAAGTAAAGAAAGAGAGTTAATCATGGAAGTTACTGCAAGATTAAAATATGCACGTATTTCAGCTCAAAAGGTAAGGCTTGTAGCTGATCAAGTTCGTGGCTTACCAGCTGAAAAAGCAGTTGATTTGTTGCGTTTTAGTAATAAAAAAGCGGCGGTTATTATGAAAAAAGTTTTAGATTCTGCTATTGCTAATGCAGAGCATAATAAGGGTGCTGACGTGGATACATTAAAAGTATTGACAGTAATGGTAGATCAAGGTCCTGTTATGGCGCGAAGATTTCAAGCCCGAGCTCGTGGCCGTGCCAATCAAATTTTAAAGCGTACTTGTCATATTACTATTAAAGTATCGGATTTTTAAGTGGAGATCGAACTAATGGGTCAAAAAGTTAATCCAGTATGCATACGGCTTGGTATTACTAAAGATTGGACATCTAATTGGTATGCAGATAAAAAAGATTTTGCTGATAGGTTAAATGATGATTTACAGGTACGTCAATTATTAGAAAAGCGTTTAAAAGGTGCTTCTATTAGTCGAATTCAAATTGAACGCCCAGCTCGTAATGCTAAAATTGCAATTTATTCTGCCCGTTTAGGGGTCATCATTGGAAAAAAAGGCGGAGAAATTGAGGCTTTACGGGCAGAAATATCAAAAGTAATGAAAGTTCCAGTGCATATTACCATCGAAGAAATTCGAAAGCCTGAATTAGATGCTAAATTAGTAGCGGAGAATATTGCTCAACAATTAGAGCGGCGAGTTATATTTCGAAGAGCTATGAAACGTGCTGTTCAAAATACTCTGCGTCAGGGTGCTTTGGGAATTAAGATTAGTGTGAGTGGGCGCTTAGGAGGAGCTGAGATCGCTCGTACCGAATGGTATCGGGAAGGGCGTGTTCCTCTGCATATTTTTCGTGCAGATATTGATTATGCAAAAGCTACAGCCAAAACTACCTATGGAACGATTGGAGTGAAGGTATGGATTTTTAAAGGTGAAATCCATGTGTCGAAAACGCAAGTACTCACTAAAGAAGCAGCTGTTGAGCAAGTAGTTGAAGAAGAAGTGAAATAGGGAAAACAAGTAAAAATGCTGCAACCAAGTAACAAAAAATACCGAAAAGATTTTAAAGGGCGCAATCGAGGGGTGGCTTATCGTGGAAATCGTGTTAGTTTTGGAGAGTTTGGTCTTAAATCAATGGCTTGTGCTCAAATTACTGCACGTCAATTAGAGGCAGCACGGCGTGCGCTTTCGCGACATATTAAGCGCGGTGGTAAAATTACTATCCGTATTTATCCGGATAAACCAATTACCAAAAAGCCTTTAGAAGTACGTCAAGGTAAAGGTAAAGGGAGTGTTGAATATTGGGTAGCACTTGTTCAGCCTGGGCGGATGCTTTTTGAGATTGAAGGAGTTGATGAAGCTCTAGCCCGTGAAGCCTTTGATCGAGCGGCGGCTAAATTGCCTGTAAAATGTATATTTGTTAAACGAACGGTGATGTAATGAAAATTACTAATGAATTACGTAATAAAACAAAAGCTGAAATCAAAAAAGAGTTGCTAGAGTTATTAAAAGAGCAATTCAATTTACGAATGCAAAAAAGTATGGGGGAAGTTTCCCGTTCCCATCTTTACAAACAAGTACGTCGTAATATTGCTCGTGTTAAAACCCTTTTGAAAGAAAAGGAACGTACAGTATGAGTAAGAATCAAAAAACAATCCGTACTCTGACAGGCACAGTGGTTAGTAATAAAATGAATGATACTATTGTTATAGTAGTAGAACGGCAAATCAAACATCCTAAATATGGGAAGTTCATTAAACGTTCTACAAAAGTGTATGCTCATGATTATGGGAACAAATGTCAGGAAGGTGACATTGTAACTGTTCAGGAAACACGTCCTATTTCAAAAATAAAAAGATGGAAATTAGTTAAAATTAGAGAAATAGGAGCAAAAGTATGAGGAGCCAATCATGATTCAGGCACAATCAATTATTAATGTAGCAGATAATAGTGGAGCCAGACGTGTGATGTGTATCAAAGTTTTGGGTGGCTCTAAACGTCGTTATGCAAATATCGGTGATGTTATTAAGGTGAGTATTAAAGAAGCTATTCCTCGGGGAAAAGTAAAAAAGGGAGAAGTAATGAATGCTGTAATAGTGCGAACCCGTAAAGGTGTCCGACGGGATGATGGGTCGGTGATTCGATTTGATAGTAATGCGGTAGTATTATTAAATACTCAGTTACAACCAATTGGTACCCGGATTTTTGGGCCAGTTACTCGTGAATTACGAACCGATAATTTTATAAAAATTATTTCGTTAGCCTTAGAAGTTTTATAGCTGCAAGGGTAGAAGCTGATGACAATGAAGAAAATTAAAAAAGATGATACTGTTGTTGTAATTACAGGAAAAGATAAAGGTCGTCAGGGTAAGGTATTAAAAGTTCTACCTAAGGGACGTATATTAGTAGAAGCCGTAAATCTAGTGAAAAAACATGTAAAGCCTAATCCTAATAAAAATGAGAAGGGTGGGATATTAAAACGGGAATCAGGGATTCATGTTTCTAATGTTGCTATTTATAACCCTACCACTAAAAAACCAGACCGAGTAAAAATTAAAGTATTAGAGGATGGCTCGAAAGTTCGAGTATTTAGGTCAAGTGGCGAAGTAATTGACGTATAAGGAAAAAATATGGTAGAACTAAAAGAACTCTACAAAAAAACGATTATTCCAACTTTACAAAAAGAGTTTGCTTTTAAATCAGTTATGGCCGTTCCACGTATTGAAAAGATTACTTTAAATATGGGTATTGGTGAGGCTATAGCTGATAAAAAAATAATGGAACGGGCTATGGATGATATGATGAGAATTTCGGGACAAAAACCAATTATTACCTATGTACGTAAATCAGAAGCTGGGTTTAAAATTCGTACTGGATGGCCTATTGGCTGTAAAGTAACCTTGCGTCGAGAACGTATGTATGAATTTTTAAAACGGTTAATTTCGATTGCAATACCTCGTATTCGAGACTTTCGAGGTTTTAATCCTAAATCATTTGATGGACGTGGTAACTTTAGTCTTGGAATTCAAGAACAAATTGTTTTTCCAGAAATTCAGTACTATAAAATGGATAGTATTCGTGGGATGGATATTACGATTACTACTACAGCGCGTACTAATAAAGAAGGAGAAGCTTTATTAAGAGCTTTTAAATTTCCATTAAAAGATTTAGGGTAAGTTTATGGCAAAATTAAGTATCATTGAACGAAATAAAAAACGTATTCAACAATCTCAAAAGGCGCGAAAAAAACGTTTGGAATTAAAAAAAATCATTAAAAAGGGAACACCAGAAAATCAAGAGTTAGCTTTATTGAAATTACACAAAAGTCCTCGTAATGAGTCTGAAGTTCGAGTGAGACATCGATGTCGAAAATGTGGCCGTTCCTGTGGTACATTTAAAAAATTTGGGTTGTGTCGAATTCATTTGCGGGAAGCTGCGATGAGAGGAGATGTACCTGGTTTAAAGAAAGCAAGTTGGTAAAATTATGATGCAAGATCCTATATCCGATATGTTAACACGTATTCGTAACGCGCAGCTAGTGGCAAAAAAAGAAGTTGCTATGATTTCATCAAAATTTAAAGTAAGTATTGCGAAAGTATTAAAGAACGAAGGTTATATTATCGATTATCGAGAGCAACATGATTCGATTAAACGACAATTGATAATTACTTTGAAATATCACAAAGGAGAACCTGTTATTTCAACTATAAAACGTTTGAGCAGACCAGCTGTACGTATATACAAAGGTAAGAATGAATTACCTAAAATAAATAATGGGTTAGGTATTTCTATTATTTCAACTTCAAAGGGCGTCATGTCTGATCGTGAGGCACGGAGTTATGGTGAAGGCGGAGAAGTTATTTGTTACGTTAGCTAGGAGAGAAGAAATTTATGGTAAGTCGTGTAGCAAAAAATCCGATTAAAATCCCTGTTGGGGTTAATGTTAAAATCTATGGACAACTCGTGATAATTCAGGGTAAGCTAGGTGAACTTACTGAAACAGTTCATAAAGCCGTTAAAGTTACGCAAGATAATAATAAACTCCAAATATTACCAACGAATGATCTTCTAAAGTCGAATGCATTAGGAGGAACGACCCGTGCTATCATCCAAAACATGATTCGGGGTGTGCATCAAGGATTTCAACGGAAATTGATAGTAGTAGGGGTTGGTTATCGGGTGAAGGCTAAAGAGAACACTTTGCAGTTAACAGTTGGGTTTTCTCATCCAGTGAACATTGAAATGCCAGAAGGAATTTCTGTGGAAACTCCCAGTTTGAGTGAAATTATTATTAAAGGAACTAATTGGCAAATGGTTTCTCAAGTAGCAGCAAATATTCGTGCAATCCGGCCACCTGAACCTTATAAAGGTAAAGGCATTCGCTATAATGATGAACATATAGTTTATAAAGAAGCTAAGAAAAAATAATGGATAAGCGAAAAAAACAACTTCGACGTGCCTGTCGAACAAGGGCGAAAATTAAAGAATTAGGTGTAGTACGTTTATGTGTTCATCGCTCGCTTAATCATATTTATGCTCAACTCATTTCTTCTGAAGCGAGCATATTAGCTGCTGCATCAACTTTAGAAAAAGAAGTGAGAAATCAATTAAACTATGGGGGCAATATTGCAGCAGCTACAGTGGTTGGTAAGCTAATTGCAGAACGTGCCCAAAAAGTAGGGGTTACAAAAGTAGCTTTTGATCGTAGTGGTTATAAATACCACGGGCGTGTGCGAGCGTTGGCTGAAGCAGCGCGTGAGCTTGGAATTGAATTTTAAAAGGTGTATTTATGCGTGAAGTGGGTACTGAGACGATAAGTAATGGTAACCAGGATAAACTTGTTTATGTTCGTCGTACGGCAAAAGTTGTAAAAGGTGGACGTGTGTTTGGTTTTTCCGCATTGGTCGTTGCAGGTGATGGTGAAGGTAAAGTAGGATTTGGTTTGGGAAAAGCACGAGAGGTTCCAGCTGCTATTCAGAAAGCTACGGAAAACGCTCGTCGAAATATGATTTGTGTCCCGTTGTTAGATGGTAATACATTAAGTCATCCAATAAAAGCTACTCATGCATCTTCGACAGTCTTAATATTGCCTGCTTCGGAAGGAACTGGAGTCATTGCTGGAAACGCAATGCGAGCAGTTTTTGAAGTTATGGGTATTCAAAATGTTTTGGCGAAGTGTATTGGTTCTTCTAATTCAATTAATGTAGTACGAGCTACTTTTAAAGCTCTTAAGAGTATGGAAACGCTCGAGTCTATGTCTATGAAACGTGGAAAAACTATTGAAGAACTTTTGAAGGAGTAAGTCATGATACAATCAAAAAAGATTCGTGTGACCTTAGTAGGAAGTAAATATGGGCGAAAACCTAATCATCGCGAATGCATAGAAGGGTTAGGATTACGACGTATACATGAAACAGTAGAAGTTATTGATACACCTGCTAATCGAGGCATGATTCAAAAAATCTTTTATATATTAAAGATTGAGGAAGTATAGAGATTGAGGAAGTATAGAATGCGACTGAATACTTTAAAACCAAGTAAAAAATCAAAAAAAAATAAAATGCGGGTAGGACGTGGAATTGGCAGTGGTAAAGGTAAAACGTGTGGTCGTGGACATAAAGGACAGCATTCTCGCTCTGGTGGTTATCACAAAATAGGTTTTGAAGGAGGACAAATGCCTCTGCAACGTCGAGTGCCGAAATTTGGGTTCATTTCGCGAAAGAAATTAGTTTCTGCAGAAGTCCGCTTACATGAATTGAATAAAATTCCTGATGATGTGGTTGATATTGATACCCTGAAAGCAAGTAATCTTATTGGTCGCCATGTTAAATACGTTAAAATATTTAATTCAGGTAAATTAAAAAAATCTGTAATAATTCGTGGTCTGCAAGTAACCAAAAGTGTTAAGGCCGCTGTAGAAATAGCAGGCGGTAAGGTCGATGGCTAGAATAAAAGTTGGGGTACCATTTTTACAAGGCAGTGGATTAAGGGAATTAAAACGACGTTTATTCTTTATCTTAATCGGTATTATCATATACCGATTAGGTACTTATATTCCTGTTCCTGGGCTTAATCCTACTCGTTTATCAGCCCTTTTCCATCGACATGAGTTAGGCTTTTTAGGAATGTTCAATATGTTTTCCGGCGGTGCTCTAAGCCGGATGACAATTTTTGCTTTAGGGGTAATGCCCTATATTTCCTCTTCGATTATCATTCAAATGTATAGCCAAATTTCTCTTAAAATGCAGGCCCTTCGTAAAGAAGGGGAAGTGGGTCGTCGAAAAATCAATCAATATATTCGTTATGGAACCCTTATCTTGTCTTTATTGCAATCGATTTTTATGACAAAATGGCTTGCTAATAGTGGTACCGTAATTAATGCAGATTTTAGTTTCTATTTTACAAGTGTTATTACTCTGATAACGGGAAGTATGTTCCTTATGTGGTTAGGGGAACAAATGACGGAACGAGGAGTAGGCAACGGAATTTCTTTAATTATTTTTTCAAGCATCGCTTCACGATTTCCTACAGCCATTGCCCAAGTACTTACACAAGTACGTCAAGGTCAAATGTCCATGTTAACTTTGATATTTCTAATGGCAACAGTTATTGTAGTTACTTTAGTAGTCGTTTTTTTCGAACGAGCTCAGCGCCGCATTAGTGTTAATTATCCCAAACGCCAGCAAGGAAGAAAATTATATGCTGTTCAAAGTAGTCATCTTCCTTTAAAAATTAATATGGCGGGAGTTATCCCGGTAATTTTTGCACAAAGTATTATTTTATTTCCGGGTGCTGTAGCTAAATTTATGGCATCTGTTCGAGGTCTGGGATGGTTAAATAATATTTCCTTAGCACTTTCAAATGGACAGCCAGCTTATATTATGATTTTTGCTATTGCTGTAATCTTTTTTAGTTTTTTTTATACAGCTTTAGTTTTTAATCCGAAAGAAACGGCTGAAAATTTAAAAAAATCTGGGGCATTTATTCCAGGTATTCGACCAGGTGTACAGACAGCTAATTATATTGATAAAGTAATGACTCGATTAACTTTAGTGGGTTCTATCTACCTTGGTTTAGTAGCTCTAGTTCCTCAATTTTTGATTTTAATATGGAATGTTCCTTTTTATTTTGGAGGCACTTCATTGTTAATTGTAGTGGTGGTTATTATGGATTTTATGGCGCAAGTGCAGGCTCATTTAATGAGCTATCAATATGAATCCTTAATAAAAAAGTCGGGTATGAAAGGTTCAAAATTTGGGCTTATTCGATAAAAGGAAAAGGAAGGAAAAGGGGATGAAAGTAAGAGCATCAGTAAAAAGAATTTGTCGAAATTGTAAAATAGTTCGACGGGAAGGTGTTGTGCGAGTAATTTGCAGTGATACTCGACATAAGCAACGGCAAAAAGGTAAAAAGTGAGACTGAAACTTTGTCTAGTGATCTTTTATTCAAAAGAACGAATAAGAGAACGAATAAGCGGCCAAACTATGAATTAAAAAATTACATAAGAAAGAGTCTCAAACTAAGCTGTAGTAATACTTTTCATTACTTGATTTTTTAATAAATAAAGAGTATAATTTATGATTTTATAAAAAATTTTAAAAAATTGGAGTAAATTACAAAATGGTAGCTCGTATCGCCGGTATTAATATTCCGATAGAAAAACACGCACGAGTAGCCCTCCAAGCTATTTACGGAGTAGGTAATTCTTCTGCGATAAGAATTTGCCAAGCAGCAAACATTGATCCTAATTCTAAAATAAAAGATTTATCTGAAATTAAGCTTAATGCTTTACGGAACGAAGTAAGTAAATTCACAGTAGAAGGAGATTTAAGGCGTGAACGTTCTATGGATATTAAACGGAAAATGGATTTAGGCACTTATCAAGGTATTCGTCATCGTCGTGGACTTCCAGTTCACGGTCAACGAACACGTACGAATAGTCGTACACGTAAAGGTAAACGTAAACCTATACGAACTTGATATAAAGACAAGGTTATTTCATGGCAAAAAGACGGTATCAAAAAGTCACTCAAGGCATTGCTCATATCAATGCAACATTTAATAATACAAAAATATGTATTTCTGACCTACAAGGTAATGTATTGTATTTTAAATCGGCGGGGGGATCTGGATTTAAAGGTTCTCGTAAAGGAACCCCCTATGGTGCGCAATTAGCTGCTGAAAGAGTGGCTGAAAGAGCTATTCAAGATTTTGGTATGGAGACTGTTTCTGTTTGTGTTAAAGGTCCAGGTGCAGGGCGTGATTCTGCTATACGAGGATTGCGTTCTGCAGGTTTAAAAATTGTTAGTCTCGAAGATCGTACAGCATTGCCTCATAATGGGTGTCGACCACGTAAGAAACGACGAGTTTAGGAGATCACTAAGTAATGGCAAAGTATTTAGGCCCAAAATGTCGATTATCACGACGTGAAAAAACTGATTTACAACTGAAAAGTGGTATTCGAGCTATTGATTCAAAATGTAATATTGAACGTATTCCTGGGATGCACTGGCAACGCCGTGGGCGGATGACAGACTATGGAGTTCAATTACGAATGAAGCAAATGATTAAACGTTATTACCATGTCTTAGAGAAACAATTTCATAATTATTACCGGAAAGCTGATAAACTAAAGGGATCAACTGGGGATAATTTATTAACTCTATTAGAGAGGCGATTAGATAATGTTGTTTATCGAATGGGATTTGCAGCTACCCGAGTAGAAGCAAGACAGCTGGTAAGTCATAAAGCGATTCTTGTTAATAAGGAGGTGATTAATATTCCTTCTTACCAAGTAACACCTGGAGATTTAATCGAAATTCGGAGTCGAGCAAAAAAACAACTACGCATTAAAGGCGCATTAGAATTAGCACAGCAGCGTTTAGTGGTTTCCTGGATCGAAGTAGACATAAAAAAAATAGTGGGTATATTTAAAAATCAACCCGATTTAACAGAATTACCTGCTGAATTTAAAGTTAACCTCGTTGTTGAGCTCTACTCGAAATAAGGGGGGCCAGATATGCAAGATTTTTTAAAATCCTTTTTAACACCAAAAAATATTCAGGTTTATCCAATATCGCCTAATCATTGTCGTATCGTGCTAGAACCATTAGAGCGTGGATTTGGGCACACTTTAGGAAATTCTTTGAGACGAATTTTATTATCTTCCATGCCTGGAGCTGCTATTGTTGAAGCTCAGATAGAAGGTGTTTTACATGAATATAGTTCTCTCGAGGGTGTACGTGAAGACGTAGTAAGTATTATATTAAATTTAAAAGGAGTTGCTATTAAATTAGAAGGACGTAATGAAGCTACTTTAATTCTAAATAAAAAAGGTCCAGCCGTATTGACAGCAGGAGATTTTGAAATTGATCATGGTATTAAAATCGTCAATCCTGATCATATCATTGCACATCTTACTAAAGATGGTAAGATTCATATGACCTTGAAAGCAGCAATGGGTCGAGGTTATGAACCTGCTAGTGTGCGTGCCGAAAAAAAAGAAATTCGCTCAGCGGGTGTATTACTACTAGATGCTTCATATAGTCCGGTACGACGTGTTTCTTATTCTGTAGAAAATACACGAGTAGAAAAGCGAACTGACCTAGATAAATTGATTATTAACCTTGAAACTAATGGTACGCTTAATCCTGAGGGAGCCATTCGTTTTGCAGCAACTATTTTTCAACACCAATTAGCTGCGTTTGTCGATTTGAAGCATGAAGAATATCGATCTACCAGTGGAAAAGAGGATAAAATTGATCCTTTATTCTTCCGTTCTATCGATGACTTGGAATTAACCGTTCGAGCAGCTAATTGCTTGAAAGCAGAAAGTATTTATTACCTCGGTGATTTAGTACAACGTTCTGAAAATGATTTGTTAAAGACACCGAATTTAGGTAGAAAGTCTTTGTTAGAAATTAAAAGTGTACTTGCACAAAAAGGATTAACTTTAGGTATGTATATCGAAGGATGGCCTCCTGAAAATTTATCGGAGGAGAAGTAACAGAGATGTATCATCGTAAAAGTGGTAGACATTTCAATCGTCCTAGTGCCCATTGCAAAGCCATGATGCAAAATATGGCGCGTTCATTATTCAAACATGAAATTATTAAAACTACCTTAGCGAAAGCGAAAGAATTACGAAGGATAGTAGAGCCCTTAATAACTGTAGCAAAAGAAGACACTGTGGCTAATCGCCGTCTAGCTTTTAATCGTCTACGTGACGATGAAATTGTAGCTAAGCTTTTCAAAGAAATTGCACCACGGCATAAAGACCGTACAGGTGGTTATTGCCGCGTATTAAAATGTGGTTTCCGGTCTGGAGATAATGCGCTTATGGGAATTATTGAATTAGTTGATAGAGTAGAAGTAGCAAGAATCTCAGAAAAAATCTAACTCCTAAACTTCCTTTCCTCATTCTCAATGAGGAGGTGAAAATTTACATTTAACCTGTTTTATTTAGAGTAAAAAGATTGTTATTTTTTATTTTGAAATTTTTATTGCCTTATTTAATAAGAATTCATCTGTAGTACTTCAATAAAAACTCCATTTAAGTTATATGGTTAGGTTATGCTAGTGCAGTTTAGCTTTTAGTTATTATTTATAATATTTGTTCTTATAGGAGTATTGCTTTATAACAGAATGATTTTATCTCTATTGATTATTACTTTCGCGTATTCTATTTTTATTTTAGCTAGCACACTATTTTTACTTATATAAAGTTTTTTGTTTGTTTGAATGATTTATTTTATTTTATAAAGGTGCTTGTTTTTTAAGTTTTGCCTAATTATTTTTTAAATGACAATATTATATTGGGAAAGATAAAAAGATCATAGTCAAGGTTCATGTGACCTTAGCTTATAATGTATAAAAGTTCTTTAAGCTATTATGTAATAGATCCCTCTGTATTTTTTTAGGGTCTTGTTGCTTCGATAGGTTTAGATATCCTTTATATAATTCCTTCTAAGGTAAGGATATATTAGTTACTCTATTTTTTAGTCGATTCAACTTTAATTCAACACTGAATATAATTGCCAAATTAATGGAACGAAAAGTATTAATTTTCTAATTATAGACTATTTTTCTTTTATGTTGGGAAAGATCAAGATCTTTTTTTTATACAGATGCCTCTTCATGGGTAATTTAGTTGTAAACTTTTTAAATTTACTCTTAAATTGCTATCCTGTTGGTGCTGAGGATATTCACTCAAGCAACACTTTATCTTTCAAGTTGATTGTGGGAGTAATGATTGGTCTGTTTAGTCTGTATATGTATGAACTAAAAATGAGTTCGCTTAAAATGGGTTAGGTACACCTGTAAAATTACTAATTAATTTTTATGATCTAGTGTTTTTAACAAAAAATCTAATAACAATATGCTCTTTAGTTGTTATTAGTAATCTTGAATTCCATTAGTTTTCCAACTATTTTTAGTATAGCCATTTTAAATTACCAAATAAGTCTTTGAAAAATTAAGAGAGTAGATTTCTTATTATGATGTGAGCTGTAGTGCCGTGGGTAGAGTGGTAATGCAAGAATATAAAGATTTTATTATAGATGATATCACGTGTCTCTCCACTGATTATTATATTTATTAATAAGATAATTTTTTATCTCATGATTGCTATAAAATATGTGCTTTACACAATTTTCTTATTTTCGTCCTTTGTCTTTATTTAAATCTTTCTTTCTAGAAGTTAAAAACCTCCAAAGTATTTTTATTATTACTTATTGATAAGTATAACAGTGTATTATTCGTTTTCATGCATATCAATCTTTAATTATTTGAAAGCGCTAGCTTAATAAACATAGTTTCTCGCGTTTTTTTAAAAAAATCAGAAGAACTTTCGTATTAAAATTGAGTCAAATTAGTGCTGAACATAATTGTTTTAATAATTATTAGTTTATTTAAAAGTGCGTCAGTTATATCTAATAAGATCTAATAAAATATTTTTTGTATCATTTTCTAATGAAAAGAGTAGCTAATAATTACTCAAATTTGTTTTTGAGTCGTTGAAGAAACATATCGTATCCAGATAATATTATTCAAGATTAGAAAATACTGAAATCAGTATATTATTCTAATAATGAGTTTCTAATTTGTATCTTAGTACAACCCAAATCAGTTAGCCTCAGGTTAGTTTCTTGTAGTAATATAAATAGTGGTAATCCTAAGTCTTTTTTTAAGTATAGATAATAATTTATCTGGTGTTAACGAGGAATGTTTGAAAATTTAACTTTGGTAAATTGAGGTTACTAACCAGGACTCTTGAATTTACTTGAACCACTAGAGAACCAGTAGATTAGAATAATACAATAAAAAATTAAAATATTTGTCTTATTATAAAATCTTAAAAAGAGTCTTAGAGTATATTTTACATTGATAGCGACTTTTTCTGATATAATATAATTTAAATTTCATAAATCCTTTTAATTTACTTTCTACTTGAAAAATCCTTCATAAATAAGAGGAGAGTAATATGGTATCACACGAAAGCGAGTACATAACCTTTATAAAAAGAAAGTCTCCATTAATATATTTTAATTTAAAAGAGTTAAGTACGCTAAATTAGAAACAATCTCTGGAAGAGAGATTATAAGCGCTAAAGATGATTAAATGAATATTAGGCTATGTTATTGTATGTTTTTTAATAATTAAAATATATAAAAAATTTAATTGTTTTTGATTATCTCTGCTCAAGGATGTACTTAAGCAGATTTGACCTCGTGAATTAAAAATAGTGTTTTATGGGATATGATTGTAAGAATCATATATTGCGTTTCACTTCAGAGAGTATGTTTGTTAATCTTACTTAACGTTAACGCATAAGGACTACACGGACAGAGAGTATTGAAGAAGCCAATCAAAAATATATAGTGCTTTTTCTAATTTCTCGTTCTAGGTATACTTTTAATATGGTCTGGAAAATATTATTAGCTTGTAAACTAAGTGCTGAAATCGATTTCAAGGATTTCAATTATATCAGAAAAAAGAATTAAATATGTTGAGGACTTAGTTCGATCAAAGAAATGAGATGAATAAAAGAGTTTTGCTGTGAATTAATTCAAGAGTTCTCGCTGATTAAGAACTGTTTTTTGGGGTAATTATAATTTTTTTAAATTGATTAAATTAAATTTTTTGATTTGTTTTATTTGAAATAATGCTCCCAATATACTTGATCAGAGGATCTTCAAAAAGTCTAAAATTATGCTAGAAGATTTAACAAGGGATCCTTATCATTCTATAAATGAATATATGATATTTGTTAGGTTCCTTATTTATTTTTAGAAAAAGAGTGCTTCTTGAGATTAAGATTTTTATGAATGATTTTTAAATTATTTTATGATATTAATAATAAAAAATATATTAAAAATAAACTTAAAAATTATCTCAAGAAAGAATAAGTTAATGAATTCAGTTTGAAAACCAAATAAACTAATTTAATCTGGTCGAGTCATTTAATTTTTTATATGAAATAGATAGTGATCTTATGATATTAAATTTTAAAAAACTAAGTTCCTATGGTATAATAATTTTTTAAAATGTTACTACCTGCAGTATTATGAATTAAATTCTTAAAAATTGTAGGCAAGTATTTATCTGTACAGAAGTACCATAAATCACTTCTTAATCACCAAACTAATCCACTGCTTGTTGTTGAAAATTCCTAATGAGGTATTGTATGATGATATCATTAATTTTATGCTCTAATTTTTTTATATTTTTAAATATAAAATAATCTTTGTTTTTTTATTTGTTTATTTGTAAGTATTAAACGGAATTGTATGCGTAAAAATCCTCGACCTAGTTAGTCACTGTTTTTTTATATTGGTTGTCTTTTTGTATCGTCTATTTTCAATAATATAAAATTCTTTATCAAAAGATAAAATAGCATGTGTTGTTATGAGGACAATACCATCGTTGACACGATTATTTTATCAAATAAATGCTTATAATTCCAAATAGGCAATTCATAAAAAACTATATAAGTAGTTTTATTTGCACAGGACATATGTCTAAATTATTTATTATTTTTAAGCTTTATATTCGTTTCTTGCCTCTAGAGAAGTGTAAATCTTTTGCTAAATTATCGTAATATCGTTCATTAAGTAATTTGTCTAAAATATCATTTATTAAAATAAATGCTGTAAAAATTCTTCCTAATTTTTTGATAGCTGTTATGTCATTGCTAGAATGACAGAATTATCTCCCTTCATAAATAAAGCCATGCTACATAATGACCTTCGTATACTCGTCGTCTAACCATTTTTGTTTTTCTGTAGATGATTTTTATTAATCAATGTAGATAACAGCTCTAAAATAGCTGTATAACTTAATTTTTTCTTCAAAGAGCTACTAATAAAAAATAATTCTTTCTTTTTTACATTTTTCCTACTTAGTTTAGGATGCGATATACTTTGTTAACCCTTCTTCACTGACATAAAACAATACAATAAATAAAAGGTGAAGAGAATTAAAATCTCTAAAAGCATTAAGTTGCTTTAAAGATATTTACAATCTTTTATCTATAAATATTGCTTATTTATATTTGTGCTGGAGTTGCTGAAGAAAAGCTTGATTGAACTTTTGAGCTAACTAAGCATGATTGGGGATATTGGGGGAATATAAAGTGATTCATAGCTTATTAAGCTTCGAATAAAGATTCATTGGATTAAATAATAATAGAGGATGCTTATAATTAAGAAATAACGTAGATAAAGTATCTCATTTAATTACAATTTATTAAATTTTAATTTTATTTACTTAAGAAAATAAAGTGAGCCCAGAAGCTTACTAGAAGTTTTTAGTGTAGCTTTAAATACAGGATTTTATTAAAATATTCACTCTAAATTATCTAAAAATCATGTTACAGTCTTATCCAAGACTGAGATAAAAATATAAAAGGGGAAGCTTTATGATTGTCGTTCCCAAAATTCGTGGTTTTATTTGTACAACCGCTCATCCAACGGGGTGTGAAGAACGTGTAAGAAAATGGATTGATTATGTAAAAAAACAAACGCATCTTTCTAATGCCCCCAAAAAAGTTTTAATTATTGGTGCTTCTACCGGTTTTGGTTTAGCAAGTCGCATTGTAGCTGCTTTTGGTGCAAGTGCTAAAACGATCGGTGTTTTTTTTGAAAAATCGGCTACTGAAAAACGAACCGCTTCTCCAGGATGGTATAATATAGCAGCCTTTGAAAAGGCTGCCCACGCAATAGCATTATATGCTAAAAGCATTAATGGTGATGCGTTTTCAGACGAAATAAAACAAAAAACCATTGAGTTAATTCAACAAGATTGGCAAAGTGAGGTTGATTTAATTATTTATAGTATTGCCTCTTCATACCGTATTCACCCGAATACTCACGAAATTTTTAAGTCTGTATTGAAACCTATTGGGCAGTCCTATCGAAATAAAACAGTGAATATTATGACGGGTGAGGTAAGCGAAGTGATTCTTGAGCCTGCGACTGAAAAAGAAATCTACGATACAGAAGCAGTTATGGGTGGTGATGATTGGGCTTTGTGGATAAGTGCTTTATTAGAAAATAATTGTTTAGCAAAAGGAATTAAAACGGTTGCTTTTACGTATATTGGCCCTGAAATAACACATATGATTTATCGTAATGGCACCATTGGAAGAGCAAAACTTCATTTAGAAAAAACAGGTAAAAAATTAAATTTTCTTTTAAAATCGAAACTAGAAGGAGAAGCCATTATTTCTGTGAATAAAGCTTTGGTGACGCAAGCCAGTGCTGCTATACCGGTGGTCCCTCTTTACATTTCATTGCTTTATAAAGTTATGAAGGAAAAAAATTTGCACGAAGGCTGTATCCAGCAGATGTGGCGGTTATTTAGTAAACATTTATATCATAGTAGTGATCTCAGGGATGAAGAAGGTCGTATTCGCATAGACGATGGGAAATGCGTAATGACGTTCAAGCTGAAGTGAAAAAATTATGGCAATTAATTAAAAGCGAAAATGTCGAACAAATTTCTGATATTGTGGGATATCGTAAAGATTTTTATAAATTATTTGGGTTTGGTTTAAGCTGTATTGATTATGATAAAGATGTGGATATCAATGTTGCTATTCCTTCTAAAAAAACTAATATATCGATTTAAAATGCTTAGATATAGATTCTAATTTAGTAGAAATACGAAATATTCATTAGAATCGACAGAAATTCGTATCCTATACTTTATTTCCTGAGAGTTTAAGTCAATCAGGAGTGCTAATAATCGTTTTACGATCTTTAAATAGTTAACTCGCCGATGATTAATGAGTTATCTCTATTTTTTAATTATCGCTACTGTTTTTTTAGATTGCTACAATAACAGTACGTTTAAGTCAAAAAAATATATTATAAAATTAATTGATAACGTAACCGTTTTAATTAATTAAGAGGAAGCTAAATTAGCTATTTTTTAAATTAATTCAAGCGGTAATTTGAGAGGAAATTCAATAAAAAAGCACATATCTTCGTTTTTTAAACGAAGCTCGTGGTTGCGCGGCGCGCGCGGTATCTCTTGCAGGCTTTCTCAAAACCTTAAAGTTTAAATAGCATTAGGGCGTGTCATAATTAATGAAATAAAATTTGTTCCTCCTTTTTTCTACAACTATATTTCTAACTTTCTGTATACTATTTTTCGCAAAGATAGAGCGCTTTATCTTTAAGGATAGAGCGCTTTATCTTTAAGATAGACTTATGGGTGAGCTCAATATATATAGAAGAGTTTTAAAAAAATTGAATGTATTATTTTCTATAAAGCGTATTATCGTCCGCAATAACAGGGTAAAGAAAAATTTCTTCTAATAATCATTTATACTTAAAGTTTAATCATCTCCCTGAAACTAAGTAAACTGAGAGCAAGAAAACCAACACTATATATTGGAGTGGAGGTGGCTTCACCAATTTTGCATATAAAGATTCAAATTTGGCTTGTTTTATACCAGATGAGCCGAGAGTTGAATGTATTAAACTGCTCAAGGAGGAGCAAAAGCCTACGCTAAATTAATTTTTTAAAATAAAAGGTTGTTTTTCCTATTTAGAAAGGAATATCATCTTCTAGATCAGGGGGGTAAGAACTATCCTGATTAGATAATGCGGTAGTAGGTTGATTTTCTACCACATTAGTTGGTTTGTAAGCACTCCTTTCTTGATTTTCATAGTAGTTACTACCACTGCGGTTATCTAGCATGTGCATTTCATTTGCAATAATTTCAGTAGTATAGCGATCGGCACCATTTTTTTTATCTTGCCATTTACGTGTCCGTAAACTCCCTTCTATATACACTTTTGAACCTTTACGTAAGTATTCCCCCACAATTTCAGCTAAACGATTAAAAAATGCAATTCGATGCCATTCTGTACGTTCTTGCAATTCACCAGTTTGTTTATCACGCCAGGTTGTGCTTGTAGCTAATGTTACATTCGCAACAGCGTTACCGTTAGGCGTATAACGCACTTCAGGGTCTTGACCTAAATTTCCAATTAGAATAACTTTATTTACACCTCTAGCCATTACAAAAGTCTCCTAAGTTTTTAAATCTTAAATACAGCCAATCTCGACTGACTTTAATAGTTCCTAGTTACGTTTAGGTTACTCTCTCTAATTCGTTTTCGCAATTCCTCTTCGGTAATTATTTTTTTATCAATTTTAAGATAAATTAAATTTTCATGAGTCAAGATTTCTGCTTCAGAAATACCAGGAATGATATGGAGATTTTCTTTCAAAGAGGAAAGATTTTGTTTTAAATAATCATCTAGTTTTATGATAACTGTAGAAAAATAAGGGGGATTTTGCATGGTCATTGCTAGTACTAACCATAGTAACCCAATAATGGCGCAAAAAATAAATACACCTATCCACTGGAAGTGACCTAAAATCCATCCTCCTAAGCTGCCACCCAAGAAAATACCAAAAAATTGGGCAGAAGAATAAATTCCAAGGGCTGTGCCTTTTTGACGAATCGGGGCAATCTTTGAAATTAATGAGGGGAGGGTGGCTTCTAATAAAGTAAAAGCACTGAAAAAAAGAAATAAGATGATTCCAATTTCAATGATTGAGCGGTGAAAAGCTATTAATAAAAATTGACAAACTATTAGAAGAATGATAGCACTAATAAAAAACCACTTAAGTTGACGTTTTTTTTCAGAAATAATAATCAGGGGTATGGCTATTATAAAAGTAAATAATAATATAATGAGATAAAGAAATACTTGCTCATATTGGGTAAGATTAATTATCCGGCTTATAATGATAGGAATACTAATAAACATTGCTGTTAAAATACAATGAAGAGCAAAGATACCAAAATCCAAGCGTAAAAGGGAATTACTGCGGATGACGTTTTTAAAATACTCTAACTCGGATTGTACTTCATGATGGAGGAGTAGTGGTTGAGGGGGAGTTAGCACTATAGTATGGAGAAGAATAATTCCTACCATTGCAAAAATTACGGTCGTCCAAAAGATGCCTCTAATGTGAAACCATGGGTTAATGATCGAGCCAATAATAAGGGCGATAGCAAACGAAAATCCAATTACTATTCCCACTAGTACCATAGCTTTACTGCGGTCTTCATCATGAGTCACATCAGCGATCATGGCCAGAATAGTACTCCCAATTGCCCCGGCACCCTGAAGAGCTCGACCAATGATAATACCATAAATGGAATGCGATAGGGCAGCAAGTATACTTCCAACTCCGAGCAATATTAGGCCTGCAGTGATAACAGGCTTACGCCCAATATGATCAGAGAGAATCCCAAAGGGGATTTGAAAACATGCTTGTAGAAGTCCATAGATACCAATTGCTATCCCAATAAGGGCTGGTGTAGCAAAAGGTATTTGGTTGGTATAAAGAGAAAATACTGGGAGGAGCATAAATAATCCAAGCATCCGAAAAGCCATAATAGCGGCTAAGGAAGTTACTGTAGTTTGTACTTTCGTATACATATAAAAAAATAAAGATGCGTAGTTTTAAAAAATCTTATTGTACCTTTAAACGAGGAGCTTGATAACCTATATTGCTCGGCGTTGGAAGTATACTTGCTGCACTGTTATATTACTCCTAAGTAAGTTTATGATTGTTCCTCTCAAAAGAGGAATGAGTACTCGACCGATGTGTGTTTCCTGTTACGCAGTAAATTATACATGAGAATAAAAAAGCGTAAAGCTATATTTTCTTCGACTTTTGAAACTATAATTTCCCGTTTCTTCTTGGATAGGTAAGGTCTTCCATACTGAATATTAAATCTAAATATAAAAAGACCTCTAAATTTAAGAAACGTTAATTGTTCGAACATGATCAATGTTATTATATCATGATAAAAATTATTATAATAAGAGATATAATTATTAATTTAATCGATAATTAGTCATTATTGCTTTATTAAGATAATAATAATCTATTTATCCAAAAAATATCCCCCCCTAAACACACAATTGAATCAGTATACTATATACTAAAAAAATAGTTTATATTCTTTCAATTGATGATAAATATTTGCCATCTTCGATCATCATCAAAATAGTTCTAGATATTTTATTTTTTAGAATTACCATATTGTTTTATGGAACATAGATACTTTGATGCCTATGAATCATTAATTTGGAATGTTGAATGTTTAATAAAATTAAATGAATATTGGGACTGTAGATGTTAGTAGTTTTTGATTAATTAATTTTCTTTGGGGAAGTATCAACTGAGAGGATGTGATTTTTTGAATTTAGGAACCATTTAAGAATAGTTTCTCCATTTTATGCAGAGGGTATAAGGTTAGGTTTCATTTGATCAAATAGTATTTTTTAGTATTTTAAGTTAGTTATTTTTTATTTGTATTAAGGTCTATTACGTAAAGTTGATATCTTTCTAGTCCTTTTTACTTTTCTTAGTAGTAATTTCTTAGTAGTAATTAAAATGAGTTTACTGACTGTTTCTGGATACTAAGCAGGAAAGTAGACTTGGGTGGTGAGATTATTCCAGCCTTTCAATTAGGAATACTTCATTAAAATAAAGTGAAGCGCTGCTCCTTAACAATAATTTTACTTATTTTTTCGACAATGTCTTGATTTGTGATAAGAATAATTTTTCAGTCTATCATATTGAGTTTTTAAGTTTCTGATATTGATGATACTCCCATAAATTATAGAACAGCATTTCTACTGTGTCTGGAAAGCATTATGAGTATCTATATATATTGTTTGCCATATTTTATTCTTAAGTTAGTTTAGTGGCCAAGTTAAAAGAAGCAGTGGTAGTTCTCTTAAGATTTTAAGATTCTTAGTTTTAAATCCAAGATAAACTATTTAGGGATATGTTTTAAACATCCCTCTATTATGTTTAAATAAAATTAAATTTTTTTGTGATGTTTTTTGTGATGATTATATAATCAATGTTTGATTTTTTCTAGTTTTAGTATTATTTAGATACAGTTTTTACTGATTTTTTTGTAATCTCTAGGTTATCCTATTTCTTCATCTTTTTAAGATTTAAAGTATCCCTTTTCAAGGGATAAATACATTAAAATAATATGCTTAATTTTGATCATATAATATGCTTAATTTTGATCATAGTGTATATTCTAATTCATTTCCCTTTAACAAGGAGATTACAGGGTTGGCACAGAGGAAGCTACTTTTTATGATCCTCAACACACAGTGTTATATACACCATCTAACATTAGTTTACAAAGCTATTAGTATGTAAATACTAACCTTCTATTATACCCTTCTCTTCCTCTTCTGTCTTTATTTTCTTTCCCCTTCTCCAGTATCAATCAGTTTTATTGGAGCTATATAGCTTTTGTGCTTATAAAAAGCATTGCCCGCTTTATTGAAGGGGGAACAAGCTTTAACACATATCCTAGTAATGATAGATTGCGTTAATGATCAGTGTTCATCATAGAATTTAACAAATTTGTATGTCTTCTATAAAGAAGGGCTTCATTGCTTGGCATAGGTTTCGCTTATCGCGGATACTATTGTATAATACTGGTCTTATGAGCCATATCCAGTTACGCGGTGTTCGGACACATAATCTAAAAAATATTGATCTTGACCTGCCGCGAAATCAATTAATTGTCATTACGGGTCTTTCGGGGTCAGGAAAGTCTTCTCTGGCGTTTGATACTCTTTATGCAGAGGGTCAACGACGATATGTTGAGTCATTATCAGCTTACGCCCGTCAATTTTTATCAATGATGGAAAAACCGGAGGTAGATGTGATTGAAGGACTTTCCCCGGCAATTGCCATCGAACAAAAAGCGGCCTCACATAATCCCCGTTCTACTGTAGGTACAATTACAGAAATTTATGATTATTTACGATTGTTATATGCTCGGGTTGGTCAGCCTTGTTGTCCAAAGCATCATCATCCTTTGCAAGCACAAACCATAAGCCAGATGGTAGATGCGGTTTTAGCAATACCAGAAGGAACACCTATCATGATATTAGCTCCTGTTGTTCGAGAGCGTAAGGGTGAGCATATCCAGCTTATTGAGCAATTTAGAACCCAAGGATTCATTCGGGTGCGAATTGATGGTGAATTGGTGACTTTAGATAAAGTGCCCAAATTAAGTTTGCGTAAAAAGCATACTATTGAAGTAGTAATTGATCGTGTTAAAGTCCGACCAGATGTACAACAACGTTTAGCAGAATCTTTCGAAACTGCGATACGTTTATCGGAGGGGTTAGCTATAGTAGCTCCTTTAAATAATCAACAAATTGAAGAGCGTACTTTTTCCTCTCGTTATGCCTGTCCTGACTGTGGTTATAGTTTAGAAGAATTAGAACCGAGATTATTTTCTTTTAATAACCCTATGGGCGCGTGTCCAACGTGTGATGGATTAGGTGTTAAGCAATATTTTGATCATGAAAAGGTAATTCACAACAAAAAAATTAGTCTTGCTGATGGTGCTATTCGTGGATGGGATCGTCGTAATTTATATTATCATCAATTGCTGACTTCCTTAGCCGATCACTATGGTTTTGATATGGATACTCCTTATTACCAATTGCCAAAATCAATTAAAAATAAATTATTGTATGGAAGTGGGAATGAAATCATTACTTTTTACCTTCCTTCGCATGAAGGTAAAGAGATTAGACGGAAATATGCTTTTGAAGGTGTCATACCTATCATGGAATGCCGATATCGAGAAACAGAATCACAGGCGGTACAAGAAGAATTAGCGAAGTATTTAAGTGTGCATGAATGTGAATCCTGTGGAGGAACTCGTTTACGAACAGAAGCGCAACATGTTTTTATAAACAATAAAAATCTTCCTGAAATTACGGCGATGTCCGTTGGTGAGACCCTCCAATTTTTTCAATCGCTAAAGTTAGAAGGGTACCGGGGAACGATTGCAGAAAAAATATTAAAAGAAGTTAATGTTCGGCTTGGATTTTTAGTAAACGTTGGCCTCAATTATTTAAATTTAGCCCGAAGCGCAGAAACTCTATCAGGTGGGGAAGCACAACGTATCCGATTAGCAAGTCAAATTGGTTCTGGATTAGTAGGCGTAATGTATATTTTAGATGAACCGTCGATTGGCTTACACCAACGAGATAATCAACGATTATTAGATACATTAAAACATCTACGTGACTTGGGAAATTCGGTTATTGTAGTGGAGCATGATGAAGAAGCTATTCGTACGGCGGATTATGTTGTTGACATTGGACCAGGCGCTGGGGTTCACGGAGGAAAGATTGTTGCCCAAGGTACCCCTGTTGAAATTATGAATAATCCCTGTTCATTAACGGGACGTTATTTATCAGGGAAAAGTAGAATTCCAGTTCCAAAAAAACGTAGATCAAATATGGGACAGTTTATTTCGTTAAAAGGTGCCACCTGTAATAATTTAAAAAATGTGAATGTTAATATTCCAATTGGTCTTATGACTTGTGTAACAGGAGTGTCAGGTTCAGGAAAATCAAGCCTCATTAGCGATACACTTTATTCTATTATTGTTTCACGATTAAATGGTGGTACGCAACGACCTATGGGTCCCTATAAATCAATAAAAGGGTTAGAATATTTAGATAAAATTGTAGAGATCGATCAAAGCCCTATTGGTCGAACGCCACGATCGAATCCGGCAACTTATACGGGTGTTTTTACACCGATTCGCGAATTATTTTCAGGTACACAAGAAGCACGTGCACGAGGCTATTCGCCAGGCCGATTTAGTTTCAATGTAAAAGGTGGTCGTTGCGAAGCCTGTGAAGGCGATGGTGTTATTAAAGTGGAAATGCATTTTTTAGCTGATATTTATGTTGTTTGTGATGTTTGCAAAGGAAAACGATATAACCGTGAAACTTTAGAGATCGAGTATAAACAAAAAAATATTTATGATGTGCTGCAAATGACGGTTGAAGAGGCACGTGAATTTTTTGGTGCAATCCCTGTGCTTGAACGAAAATTACAAACACTGATAGATGTGGGTATTTCTTATACTACTTTAGGACAAAGTGCAACAACTTTATCAGGTGGGGAAGCACAACGAATTAAATTGTCACGTGAATTATCAAAACGAGCAACTGGTCGTACGTTATATTTATTAGATGAGCCCACAACTGGACTGCATTTTCATGATATTGTAAATTTATTGGAAGTGCTTTACCGACTCCGCGATGATGGTAATACTATTGTCATCATCGAACATAATCTCGATGTTATCAAAGTAGCTGATTGGATAATCGATATGGGTCGGGAAGGGGGTGATGGGGGGGGGCAAGTCG